>JAZROH010000001.1:0-5298 GCA_045648645.1 Clostridia bacterium
GGACTTGAACCTCCATGAAATTGCTTTCACATGGACCTGAACCATGCGCGTCTGCCAATTCCGCCATATCCGCATATTTAGTTTTGAGCCAAATTGGCTCGCCCGAAGGTGGTGGAGACAACTGGAATTGAACCAGTGACCCCTTGCATGTCAAGCAAGTACTCTAACCAGCTGAGCTATGCCTCCGTAATCGAACATATGATAGTATAGCATACTTCTGAAAAAAAAGCAAGCATTTTTTCAAAATTTTTAAAAAATTTTCTAGCAAGGCTGTTTTAGAAAAAACAAGACAGAAGCTCTTTTTCTTCAATCGTTCCTAATTTTACATCAGCGAGAATATTTTCTATTGCTTTAACAGTATGGGCTGTACCACAAAGGCGTTCTTCCAATGGTGTTGCATCCCCAAGAAAATCCCCGAAAATTTTTGCATTACGAATCATTCCATCCTGAATATCAAGGCACACTTCAACACCACCGCCGGAAAAACGTTTTTTGGTGTGAAAGGAATACCGAGACGAATACCCATAGTTCCATTCGTAAGTATTGTATTTTTCGGCGCATAACTTCTCAACAGCCATTCTATCTTCGGCTGTCAAAGAATATGCGTTTACCTCCTCTGTTTTCAATACGAAATCTGTAAAAGCCTTTCGAAACCCTTCTGCGCCGTAAGGCAGCAGTTCAGATAAATTCATAACACGGCTTTGTACGGATTTTACTCCTTTTGAACGGATTTTTTCCTCGTCCGGTTTTAGTGCCTTTCCTAAGTGCTGCATATCTGCTTCAATTAAAATGGTGCCATGGTGTAACAACCTGCCGTGATGCGAATACTGCGCATTTCCAGAAATTTTTTTATCTCCCACAAGAACATCGTTTCGTCCGGAAACACAGGCAGAAATTCCTTGCGTTTCCAAAAAATCACGCAAGATTTTGGTGAAACCAACATAATCACCAAAGCTATCTCTGTTTACGATATACGTGAAATTCAAATTTCCAAGGTCATGATAGACGGCGCCGCCGCCGGAAAGACGGCGGACAACCGGAATATCGTGCTGCGTTACATACGAATAATCCACTTCTGCCATGGCATTTTGATTTTTGCCAATAATAATGGAGCTATGGTTTTGCCACAGCATAAATATTTCTTCTGTTTTATTTAAGAAAAGATATTCTTCCAGTGCTAAATTATAGTGTGGATCCGTTTCGTAACTCTCAATAAAAAGCATGATAAAGCTCCCTATTTTTGCATGATTTTTTTATATATATCCGCCTGTATCTCATCGGGAACCATACCGTCAAGCGAAGCATTGTATTTCGCAATTTCCTTCACAATACTGGAACTTAAATATTGGTTTTGTGCCTTTGTCATCATAAACAACGTTTCAACCTCCGGCGCAAGCTGACGGTTTGTCAGCGCCATCTGAAATTCATATTCAAAATCACTGATGGCCCGAAGTCCCTTCACAATAACCGTTGCACTTTTCTCGCGCATAAAATCAACCAAAAGTCCATCAAAGCTTACAACTTCAATGTTCGGGATATGTTTTGTTACACGACGTATGAGTTCCTCCCGTTCGGGAACAGAAAAAAGCGGATGCTTGCTGCTGTTTTTAAGTATAGCAACATACACCTTGTCAAACACCTCGGCAGCGCGTTCAATAATATCAATATGCCCGTTGGTGATTGGATCAAAACTACCGGGATAAACGGAAATACGCATTTTTACTCCTCCCCGCGTTCGTTTTCATGCCGGATAAGTTCCCATGTGGATTCAACGAGATTTGCAAAAACAGGATTCTGTAAAGCTTCACACACAAAGCTTTGGCGCGGGGAATTTATATCCTCACCCGACACTTCCATTAAATTATATTTTTTGCAAAAATCTTTCAGGCGCAGAAGTTGTTCCATAGTGTTTCGCGACGGCATATACGTTACCGCACAAAAACCTAAATCATGAAGCGTTTCGAAAAGTTCGGGCAGATAATCATCCTCAAACTTCTGGGTCTTTTTATCACCCGTTACAGAATCGCCAACATCCCCGAGGTACGCATAGGCGACAATTGCATCTACTTCTTTACCAAGGGCAATTATATCACGAACGTCGGGACACTCTTCCGTAGCATCAATATAGATTTTTTCAATTAAACTGCTTTTTAAAACACCAAGAAGATCATACGCTTTATGGGGGTTTTCGGCATCCGTCAGAAATGCGCGCACCTTATCGGAAAGTGCAACACCCATGGACTCTAAAAGAGAACAGATATCATCTGTATACTCCAAAAGTTTAAGTGAAAGCGCAAATAAAATGTGACGTTCCGTAATACTTCCACCTTCATGAAGATTAGAAAGCGGCACAACATCCTTTTCAAAATCGAGCGTTACCGGTGTCAGCGCATTGATTTTCTCAATCATTTTTCGATTACGTTCATTTCTTTTTGCAGTGTAGGGTGCAAAAAATGCAGCAACACGGTCAATGTATTTATGCGGAATTGCATGAATAGTGACATACGCAATAGAATCCTGATCGGGGTTATTGATGCGTTTTCCGGCAATCGGGGTATTGGCAAAACTGCAACGACATTCTACGCCGATTGTAGTCGATAAACCTGCAATTTTACCCGCTTCAATAAATTCGCGACAGCCGCCAACAGAATCATGGTCCATGATGCCGGCTGTGCGAAGACCGCTCTGTCTTGCCATCCAAATGGCTTTTGTCGGCGAATATGGCGAGAAAGAATAGGTTGTATGAATATGATTGTTTACGTGACCGCCCCCCTCAGGTGCCGGTGTAGTTTCCACCAGTTTCCGAAGTGCATCCAATCTCACGTTTACATTTTTATCATTTAATAAAGCCTGCATTCCTTTCTCCCTTTCCTACTTCAGCATTTCCTGACCGCCGGTAACAGGGATTGCCTGTCCGGTTTCATACGCTTGTTCTATACAATAATAAATTGCACGAACAACATCAATAACGCGGCAGCCACGATTCATGGGTACTTTCGATTCATAAAAACGCTTTACATCCTCTACAGTTTTTGCACCCGGTACTTTTCCGGCATTAAGGTACTGTACAAAAAGACCCTTTTCCGGATGTGTCCACAAAGGACCATCCAGGAAGTTTCCGGGACAAACGGCGTTTACCTTAATATTAAAAGGTGTAAGCTCCAGCGCAAAGCTCTGGGTAAGACCAATACCGCCAAATTTGCTGCCGGCATAGGCAAAGTTTTTATTGCTACCTGCAAGACCGGATTTAGAGTTTATCTGAATAACATCCATAAAGTATTCCGGTGCAAAACGGTTTTGAATTTTCATATATTTTACAGCGTATTTTGTGCAAAGGAAAAAGGCAGTATAATTTACCTTTGTTACAAGGTCAAGCATAGGTACGGTCATTTCTTCCAATGTTCCTGCACGAACAATGCCGGCATTGCTGATAAGGGTATCTATACCGCCATAGGTAAGAACTGTGTTTATATACATTTCTTGCACGGACTCTTCATCACTGACATCAACTTTAACCGCCAGTGCTTTTCCTTCGCCCCACTGCTTTGAAAGTATTTCGGCATTTTCCGTTGCCAGTGCTTCATTAAGATCTGCAATTACAACATTTGCGCCTTCGCTTATAATTTCTTCAGATACGCCCTGACCGAATCCCTGCGCGCTACCAGTAACCACCATAATTTTTTCATGCACGCGACCGACATTTGCTTTTGCCACAACACTGCCACAATAGCTTTCCGCTTCCCAGTTTACGATAAAATCAATAAAGTGATCACCCATCGGACGACTGCCCCCGAAGGATGTGGCATAGGTTGCAATTTTTACGGCATCCAAGAAAAGTGCCTTAGCTGTATCTGCTGTTTTCTTTGAAATACCATGCGCAAACACACCCAGACCCGCAATAATAACGATGCGCGGATTATATCCGTTCTCTCTAACAAAAACATCCAGTTTTTCCTTTAAAACTGCATATTGCGCATCCACGGTTTCTGCCTTTTCAACAAATAACGCTTTTGCTTTGCAATACACGATGTGGTCAGGCGTAAACGCTTTAGAGATAGGCTTAAACGCATTCTCATCCTGAATAAATTTTGCAACTGTTCGGTTTGTAAAGAAAGTTACGACAGATCCTTCCGCTTCTCCCCAAAGTGCCATACGAAGCATAGGTGCAACCTCTGCGGCAAAAGCACGGTCAGTATCAATAGCATCAAAATCAGGCGTGGCTGTAAGTTTTTGGGAAAGCTTAGAAATTACATCCTTATAAATCTTATCAATGCCGTCGGCAGAATCAGCCGCAGCAAAAATCCCGTGGTTTTGCAAAAACACCAAGGAAGCTATCTTGCCCGTTTCCGATTGATATTGCATCATGGCATCTCGAACCGTTTTAGCAAGAACAAAGCCCGGTTCGCTTTCTCCAATCCAAAGTGCTTCATCACCAAAAAGCTCAGTAGCTGTTTTTTCACCTTCCTGTGCGCAGGTCAATCCATTTACAAGTGCGGGATGCAGGTGCACAACATATTTCTGCGGGAAAAGATTATGTAAAAAGGTTTCTACGCTGGGACGCTTGCCTGCATCGAGAACTGCATCCATCAAATCAGCGAGAACTTCGCTTTCACGCTCTGCCGCATCCGCAGAATATGTTTTGTTCCAAATCGCGTCCATTTTGGCGCGGTCTACTTTCACAAATCCGTCTTCCGTAATCGTCGCAAGAGAGGTGCCGGAGCCCTTTATATACAAATGTGCCTCGTCTTTCACTGATGTGTTTCCGCCGCCCGCAAGAACATACGCAGGATCTGCGCCGTAACGTTGCGACATCTCAAGTAAATTTTTCATAGAAAAATCCCCCTTTAGTATCATTATAAATCTCAATTATTATATTCTTTATTTTTCCATTTGTCAAGCTATGTCAGAATTTATTCTTATTTTGCTATAGTTTTTAAAAAGTTGCCCCCCAAAGGCAACTTTTTTATTGATATTTATTTGCGATTTCATAAAGTTTATTAATTTCCGCGCCAGACACCTTTGCATATACAATCTTTTTAATGGCACGCTTTTCATCAACAGTAAGACCACCGGAAAGCATTCCGCTTACGGTACTGACCTCAGATGCAGTAAAGCGACTGTAAATGCTCATAACGTATGCTTTATCCGCCGCATTCAAATCGTCCATTGAAAGCGATCCGGCGCTTTGCTTCGGCACAGATGTTGTTTTGGAAGGTGCGGTAGGATATATAGCTCCTTCGGTTTTTTTATCCGGAAATTCGTCTTTGGAATCTATATTAATCGAAGGTGCAGAGGTCT
>JAZROH010000002.1:0-9054 GCA_045648645.1 Clostridia bacterium
CAGAGAGTTTTTTGGCTAAATATGTTTTCCCTGAACCGCTGCACCCAATAATATGTATTTTCACTCATAAACACCTCATTTATTCGCCTTTTCCTTAACCGTATTTATTGATGAAATCAACATTCGGCGGATTTGACCGCAGGAATTAACTATTGACTTATATGTTTCATCTTCTATATAATCTGTTCTGTTTAGGAGTTCTAACCAATACTCTGATTCATAACATTCCTTTAAAGCTATCTGCATTTTTGATACAAAATCAGCAGTTCCATGAGCATACTTTGATTCGTGAATATTGGCACCAATTGAAGTCCCCGAACGCATAAGCTGGTTAGTTAATACACTTTCTCTTTTTGTTTCTTTTATATTTTTACACATATTTATTATTTCAACTGCAAAATCCTTTGCTTTGTCAAGCATTATGCTTTCTGCCATTTTACTCACTTCCTATCATTTCATTTTAGCTAAATTTTGCACATTCGTGCAAAGCTAAATTATTCCACTTTGCTCCATAGCTAAATAACTCCTTCGGAGTAGCTAAATTAAATTCGCTTAATAGCTGACCGCAGGTCAATTTAGCTACGAAGTAATTTAGCGTGCGTCAGCACATTTAGCTCGCTGCCAAGCGAATTTAGCTGAATAGATTTAACTTTGTTAAATCTATTCTACCACATTTCTCCATATATTGCAATCGCTTTTATATTGACAATCCCGTTTTTTCGTGTTAAAATTAAAACAATAGAAAAAACATCTCTCAAGATATTGCTAAAAACGAAAGCTTTGATTTTCATACCTTTGTTTGGGTTGAAATGTGTAGCAACAGCGTCAGGGCTTCGTTTTTCTGCGTCGGTTTCGCCGGCGCACTTTTTATTGCACGACTTTAAACGTATACACACTTGGAACAGACCTTTCTTTTCATAAAAAACACTGGACAAATCCCATTCTTTGTGATATACTATTTCTGCAACACAGCTGAAGAGTAACTCAATATAGTCTGCGCTTGGTAAAAACGCGGGCTTGGCTCGTCTTAGCCTATATTGGGTTTAAGCTGTGTTGCAACGGAAGAGTCAAAGCCTCGTTTTTCTGCGTCGGCTTTGCCGGCGCATTTTTTATTGTGCGGTATTGACTCGGGGGTTGCAACACACAATTTTCAAAACAGAGCGCGCAAAAGGACACGGCAACGCCGTGTCCTTTTGCATTTTAACGTGTGCTCTTGCACCCGCTTTATCTTTTGTTTATTCAGGCATGATGATAATTGCCGTAGCTTCGTATGCACCGCTGGAGGTAACGCCCGTTACCGATACCTTCATGCCGGATTTAAGGTCTTTCACCGTCTTGCTTGCGCCGTCTGCGCTGTTAATAATCTTAAGATTGGAGCGCTTTGTGAAGATGGTCATCGTGGAGGTTGTGCCATCCTCGGCAAGTGTTGTCAGCGTAAAGAAGCCATAGGATGTGTTGATTGCATCAATTGTACCGGTAATCGCCGCCGTGGTCGCGGGTGCGGTACTTGTAAGGCTTGTGATGGTTTCGCTGTCCACGCTTGCGCTGATGGAAGCACCAAGGCGCAGGTCGTAAATTGTACCCTGCTGTCCGTCAATGGTGTAAACGCACTCGCGGGAAAGGCTGTATGCACTTACCGCGTTGTTTGCGCGAATTTTAATCGACGGCAGTGTAGCAATCGTAATTTCTTCAATTGTGCCCTGCGTGATAAATTTGCTGCTTGTAGCAACTACGGAAGCCACCTTTTCATAGCGCAGCACAATCGTAACCTTATCGCCCACCAGAATTTGGTTGGCATCTACATCGGAATTATTGCGCTTTGCAGAAACGCCTTCTGCCACCTGATAGGTTTCCACTTCGCCGTTTGTAAGGCGAACGCTGAAGGAAAGAACCGGCTCGAGTGCAATATTTTCAATCGTTCCCTTAATTGTTCTTTCGCTTTCCACCGCTTCAATCACAACAACCTCACCGCCGCGGATTTGCAGCTTTACTGCCTGCAGGCGCTTAAGGTCGGCAATTGTGCCCGTGCTGCCTTCATATGTGATAGAAACCTCGTCGGAAATCGGGTAGCTGATTTCATTTTCTGTATCATCCAGCGGAAATACTGTAATTTTCTGCTGCTTACCGACTGTGGTAACGGAGGAAATTGCGCCTTCGAATACCTCGTCGGGCTCTCTCGTAATCGTGTCAACGCCATAGAGAACCTTGTCGCGAAGCGTCAGAAGAAGCTCTGCGCCAAGCGCGATGCGGGAGAAGTCCTCGCTGTAGCCGTCTTGCTTTACAAGGGGCTTTGCCGCGCCGTAGCCGACGGAAATCTGGTCTTCCTCGCCGTCCTCCGTCAGATATACAATCGTTTCAAGCTCGCTGTCCACTTCCTTCACCGTACCCAAAACGTATGTTTCCTTCATTTTGCCGCGCAGACGGTAAAGAAGTGTTGCCATCTGTGCACGGTTTACATCCGCCATGGGAACGAACATATCATCCCCCATGCCGTTCATAAGCTCTGTATCCGTTACATAACGGACATACGGCTTTGCATCTGCGGGAATATCGGCAGAGTCTTTATATTCCGATGTGGAAGCGTCCATATCCACGTCATTCCCTGCACCCATAACACGGGTCAAAAGCTTAGCAACCTCATAGCGCTTCATACCGACAGAAGCATTATCGCCGCCAATGTAGAAGGAAAGTTCCTTCTCGGTAAGCACTTCCTTGTAAAGAAGGAACGCCACCTCATTTTTGTAAATTGTATCGTATTTTTCAAGAATGTCTGCATAAAATTCCGAGGCAAACTCCGCAAAGGAAGTAAGTGTCTTGTTTGTAAAGCCCAGAATACGTGCGCTCAGAACAAGTGCCTCAATTTTGGTAATGGTGCGCTCCGGCTTGAAGGTATTGTCGGTATACCCCTTAATAATGCCATCGTCCACCATTTCTTCGATTGCGTCCAGTGCCCAACCATAGGAGTCCTCCGTTACATCCGGAAACGTTGCCGCCATAGCGGAAAGCCCCGTTGTGCACAAAAGCAGTGCCGTAAGGAATACGCAAACCAGTTTTTTTCTCATGATATAGCCCGTCCTTTCCTGTAATTATGTATATTGTACCATATCTTGTAGATGTTTTCAACTATTTTGTGCGAAAAAGCAAAAAATTTATCGAGATTTAATATAAATATAATATTCCTTGTCCTCCTCATCCGTTTTCCTGCAGTTTTTCCGCAAAAAGCCGTGCCGCGAGGGGCGCAAATTTATTCACGTACACAAAGGATTCTCTGTACTGCCGCGTCGCAAAATGCAAAAGCTTCATCTGCGTATCCCGCCGCTTCTGCCAGGAAACCGCGGGAAAAAATGTAACACCCAGCCCCATTTTAAGATATGCACAGATATAATAGGGGTCATCGCAAACGATGGTGCAGGCAGGTGAAATTCCCGCTTTTTGAAACGACTGCGTCATAAAGTTTCCAAGGCTTGTCCCCCGTGGCATAGAAATAAAGTTTTCTGCCGCCGCCTCCGAAAGCTGCACGGTATTCTTTTGCGCAAGCGGATTTTCGCGGTGCACAGCAAGCAGAATTTCCTCCCGCACGAAAGGATACTCCAAAAACTGCCCTTTTTCAGGCTTTCTGTCTGCACAAATTACATCATATTCTCCGTACGCACCGCCCGCTGTGTGGCAAATAGAAAAGGTCACCGCGGGATATTCCTTTTTAAAGGCTGAAATGCGTTCCATCACCCGACTGCGATTTGTTAATATCAAAAGCCGTATTTCGCCCGACGGAACAGCCGCACGGCTTTTTAAAACCACCTTTGCCGCCTGCAGCTCTTCCACCGCTTTTTTCACGGCATCCCGAAACACTACCCCCTCCGCATTTAACCGAAGTCGATTTGCCGTTCTGTCAAAAAGCTGCACGCCAAGCTCCGTTTCCAGCTTCTTAATCGCCACCGATACGCCCGACGGCGGTACCATAAACGCCTTTGCTGCCGCAGAAATGTTTTCAAGCTCTGCTGCTTTTAAAAAATATTTCAGTTGTAATATTTCCATGTTTTTTCCTCCCTCTTTATTTTAGCATAAATTATATTATATAGCAACCATAATTTACTTTATTCTTTACAATGTGCCTTTGCCATGGTATACTTGTAAAAAATCTTTGAAAGGAATGTTTCACATGAAAAAAGGGGTTTCATTTGTTTTACTTACCGCCGTGCTCTTTGTTACCTTAGAGCCGGTCAGCAAGCTGATTGCAGGGGAGATAAATCCTTATGCCATTACCTTCTGGCGCTTTTTCATCGGCTCGTTTATTCTCATTCCTCCCGCACTTTCCAAAATTAAAAAGGAAAAAATTAAAATTACGGCAAAGGATATCGCCGTGGTGGCGGCACTCGGCATTTTATTTATCTGCATCAGTATGGTTACCCTGCAGATTTCAGTAAAAATGGCAGATGCCCCGTCCCTGATTGCCATTATTTTTTCGTCAAATGCAGTCTTCACCCTCCTGTTTGCCATCCTTATTCTCGGGGAAAAGCTGACGAAAAACAAGGCGCTTGCGCTGCTGTTCGGCATAGTCGGCGTTCTCCTTTGCGCAGATGTTTCCTCCGGCACAAACCTTTCCTCTGTCGCCCTCGCCCTCTTCGCCGCACTTTCCTTTAGTCTTTACACCGTTCTGAGCCAGAAATATAATAAGAAGCTCGGCGGCATTATACAGACGGCACTTGTTTTTCTCTTCGGCAGCATCGTGCTTTTCCTCGCCCTTCTTGTAATTGGCATGGATGTGTTCCCCGCCGTCAGCGGCAAGAGCCTCGGCATTCTTCTGTTCCTCGGCTTTCTCGTCACGGGCGTGGGCTACGCCTCTTACTTCCGCGCCATAGAACGCGGCGGCGCCATTATGGCATCCCTCGCCTTCTTTATAAAGCCCATTCTGACACCCTTTGTCACCCTCGTTATAAACGGTATTGTTCCCGATGTAAAGGTCTTTCTCGCCGTTTTGTGCATCGTGGTCGCTTCCTTTTTCGCTATGGGGCGCCGCTGATACGCCATAAGCTGACCGCAGGTCAATTTAGCTACGAAGTAATTTAGCGTGCGAAGCATATTTCGCAAATCCTGAAAGGATTTATTCCGTTGAAAAAAGCACCGACAAAGTCGATGCTTTTTTCTGGGAAAGCCGAACCATAAGGATATTTTTGTTTTATTGGCGATATACTCGCTCACGCTCGTGCGATATATTCGCTTCGCAAATTCGATATAACTTCACTTCGTTTCGTTGCGATATGATATAAATTCCTTTTTCTTGTTGCCGCAAGGCAACATATCGCATCCATCAGGATATATCGTACCGAAGGTATATCGAAAATTCCGTCAGGAATTTATATCGCTGAAAAAAAAGACAGATTTCTTTGTCGAAATCTGTCTTTTTTTCTGGAAGAGCCGAACGATTTAAATGCCATTATATATTTGCATTAAACAAACTCTGGCAGATAGTTTCCATGTGCCTCAATAAGTTCATTAACCATTTTCTTAATAGTATCAATATCAAGTTCGCTTGCTGTATGGGGATCCATCATTGCCGCCTGATATATGTGTTCTTTTTTATGTGTTTTTGCAGCTTCAATAGTAAGGAGCTGAACATTGATGTTTGTCATGTTCATTGCCGCACATTGCAAAGGCAGTTCACCCACATGACAAGGTGTAATACCATTCCCGTTAATAAGGCAAGGCACTTCTACGCACGCATTCTCAGGGAAATTTGAGATTAAATGTCCTTTATTTAAAACATTTCCTCCTATTTGATATGGTATATTTTCAACTATGCTCTGCATTATCCATGAAGCATATTCATGACTTCTTACATGCTCTTTCACACCTTTTTCACACAACTCTTTGTACTCTTTTTTCCAAGCATCAATCTGGTTTACACAACGACGCGGATACTCATCAAGGGGAATATTAAATTTTTCAATAAGTTCGGGATATTTGCTTTTAATGTAAAACGGGTTATACTCTGCATTGTGTTCACTGGATTCAGTACAATAGTAGCCAAAATTCCTTATATAATCCATACGCACTTTATCATGGTTATCGGGATTTGCGATATATTCATCAACCTTTGTCTTGATTTCAGGATAAAGATCAACCCCGTTTTTATCTTTTATTTCAAGCAACCACGCCATGTGATTGATTCCGGCAATTAATTCTTTTCTACCATCAAGTTTATCTTCCATTCCAAGAGATTTCAAAAGCCCTTTTGTGCAAACCTGTACACTATGACAAAGACCAATTGTTTTAATTGAAGTATGCTGAAGCATATAACCTGTCAGCATCCCCATAGGGTTTGTGTAATTTAGCAACAGTGCTTCCGGACAAACCTCAGCCATATCCCTCGCAAAATCATCCATAACCGGTATTGTACGAAGTGCACGCATAATACCTCCAATTCCCAAAGTATCTGCAATTGTCTGACGAAGACCATATTTTTTCGGCACCTCAAAATCTATAATAGTACAAGGGTCATATCCTCCAACCTGTATTGCATTTACAACAAAATCTGCATCCTTAAGGGCTGCTTTTCGATTCTCAACACCTACATAACATTCTATTCTGCCATAGCCGCCTTTTTCTTTCCGCATTGCCTCCAAAATAACTTTGCTCTCCTGAATTCGTGTCGAATCAATATCATAAAGGGCAAACTCGCTATCTCTCAACGACTCAACGCACATACAATCGCCTATTACATTTCTTGCAAAAACAGTGCTTCCCGCACCAATAAAGGTAATTTTCATTTTTAACCACTCCTTTCGTTTAAATTATATATTGACTCTACATAAAAAGGAATGGTATAATGTTAGTACAATTTGTCATTTTGTTGTTTTTTGGAGGTGGCATAGAATTATGCATCATTGTATTATAATAAAAGACGAGGAATTTTCGGATTTGAATCCAGTTCAATTTGGTTACGAAAACTGCAATAAATCACATTCCTTCGGCCCTGCTATACGAACACATTGGCTTATTCATTATGTTATATCAGGTTTTGGAATTTTTAAAATCAGAGACAAAGAGTATAACGTTAAACCCGGCGAAATGTTTGTCATTCCACCATATATAGAGACATATTACGAAGCAGACAGCGTTAACCCTTGGAGTTATATCTGGATTGGTTTTACCACAACCGGAGATATTACGAAAAATCTTTTAGATGTTATTAAATGTCCCGAAGCGGAAAAGATATTTAGTTCTATGAAAAACTGCGAAAGTTTTTCTAATGGCAGAAGTGCTTATCTTAGTGCAAGATTGTGGGATTTGTTTGCCCTGTTATCAGAAGGAGAAAAAAATAAATACGACCATATTGAAAAAGCAGTGGAATTTATACATTCAAACTATATGCACGATATAACTGTAGAAAAAATTGCGCAACACCTACACCTTGACAGAACATATTTTTCTGTCATTTTCAAAAACAAAACCGGTCTTTCTCCTAAACGGTATCTTCTTAATTATAGAATGAATATTGCCGCCACTCTCATAACCCAAAAAGATATTGCGATATCTGTTGTAGCCAACTCAGTTGGATATTCTGATTTATATACCTTCTCAAAAATGTTCAAACGACACTTTGGAATCTCGCCATCAAACTATTCAACACGAGAATAAATGTATGAAACTTGTCTTTACCGTTCTGATCATAGAAAAATTATAATCAGTTTTTATCTTCTTTTATTGCGTTTCGTTAGTTCAAGTCTGGTAAAAAACGCTTGGTATCTACCCTTTTGTTTCAAAACTAATTTTATCAAAAAGCCCTCAAATCATTGAAAAAAGCGAACAATTTAGATATCATCTAAATCATTCGCTTTTTTTGGAAGAACCGAATGGTTTAGATGCCATCTGATTCAGGTTAAATCTTCTCAACATTTAACTCTTTTCCGCTACTACGCAAATTCAAATAATATTGCTCTTTATTAGAATACATAATTGCATCAGCTTTTTTCAAAGCGACGTGAAAAGGTTTTGCGTTATTGAAGTCCACCTCTGAACAACCGTGAGATAATGTAACATTAATTAAATTAACTAATTCTTCATTCAGCTTTACAATTAGATTCTCGACATAAGATAATTGTATATCTTCTATCAGCAAAACAAATTCATCGCCACCAAATCTATAGCTTTCACAATTATAACGTTCGAAATATTCATTAATAAACGTACCTACTTGTTTTAAAATTTCATCACCTGCGGCATGTCCTTTTGTATCATTGATATTTTTAAATCCATTGATATCCAGCATCACAAAAATAAAACTTGTACCAGTATTCTTTCTGTGATTTAATACTTGTCTTCTGGTAAATCTCTCATATGCTGCTCTATTTTTCATATTTGTCAAAGCGTCTATGTACGCAACATTTTTCAGTTCATCATTTTCATATGTTTTTTTATTCATTTCGGCGCTATCTTTTACTAAATTAAAAATCAAAATTAATGTTAAATAAAAAATAATACTGAAAATAACAAAATCAAAAACTATATCACGAGCATTGCTCATATCAATACTGAAAGCATATTGATTCAAAAACTGTATGAAAAAGAAAACTAATATACCATTAAGTTTCCACCAACCAGAAGAAAAGAACACTCTGGCTTTTTGATAACTCGGAAGCAAAATCTTGTATAGAAACAGATGCATTAATACCACTATTCCTATTCCACAAACAGAGATATGAGCATTGTTACTCAGAAGATCTGATAAAATCAAGTTTGCTCCAATACATATGCAAAATGAATTCGAGTATGTAAGAAACAAAAAGGTTTTTTCTCCTAAAGAACCTATTGTTGTTATAAAAAAGATAACAGCATGCATAAAAAACAAACTGAAAAATCCGTACATTACATTTTCTTGAAATACCATAATACAAACAGCAAAAATTGCAAAAGCAAACCAAAAACAAGCCGTAACTAATTATTTGTATTTTTGTTTTTGAAGATATAAAGCCGCAATAATATGCGATAAAATCGTTACTACCATATTAATATATCTCCCATCTTTTATTTTTTTGCCAAATTAAAAATATGTTC
>JAZROH010000003.1:0-1650 GCA_045648645.1 Clostridia bacterium
CAAGAATTCGCCGGGAGATAAGTGGAGAACCTGACTTGCATCGCATATATGGGATGATGTAGAGCTTCTGACCCATCGGGATATGCGATTAGACAGTGTGGTTACGGCATACGAAAGCGGCGAAAATAAAATTAAGGTTTATTACGAGGCAAAGCTGTTTTCGGCGGAACAAAAAATCCGCTTTGAGATAAAGGACGGCGAACGGGTACTCGGAAAATGGGAGGGCAAAGCAAGCAAGCGCGGAACGCCGGAAATTGTGCTTGCAGAAGCGCCCGTGCTCTGGAGCCCGGAAACCCCGAAGCTGTACACCCTTTTAGCCGAGGGGAACGGCTGGAAATCAGAACACAAAATCGGGCTTCGCAATTTTGAAATCCAAGGGAAGCACTTTTTCCTAAACGGAAATCCCATAACCCTTCGTATGGGTACAATCGTATGGCACAGATGGCTTCGGGATGATGATACGCATGAAGTTGCATTTTCTGCGGAATGGTTTGAAAAAAACATCTTGCAGGCGCTGGAAAAGAGAGGAGCAAATGCAATCCGCTTTCATTTGGGCGCACCGCCAAAGAGCTTCTTGGATTTATGTGATAAGCACGGCATGCTTGTGCAAACCGAATGGAGCTTTTTCCACAAAATGCCTGCAAGTGAGGAAAGCCTTATTGCACAGTGGAAAACATGGTTTGCGGATGCTTTGGCGCATCCGTCCGTTTGCGTGCTGCATCCGTGGAATGAATTGGATTTGGAAGAAGAGCTTTCGGCAGGGTTTCGGTGTATTGATAAAGTGACGGCGCAGTTTCCGCCCTGTGTGGTTTCGCATAGAGATGTCATTCATATTCATGCCTATTGGTGGAGCATCTTTGAAAATTTAGGGCTTTACTATGACAGCGCGGATGAATTTGAAAAACCGGTAATTGCCGACGAATTCGGCGGCAACTATCTGGGCTATGACGGCGAGGAAGGGCTGTATCCCACAGTAGGCGGTACCATGGAGCGCTTTCTCGGAAAGGACAGAACGCGGGAGGACAGAGTTTGGCTGCACACCATGGCAAACGGCAAGGTGGCAGAGTATTGGCGGCGCCTTGGCGTTGCAGGATTTTCACCCTTCTGTATTTTAAGCAGTGCGCGCGACGGGAGCACGCACTTTTTCGGAAGCCCCCAAGACCCGGTGGAAATGCCGGTCTGGGATGCTTTGCGACCGGCATATGCCCCCGTGAGCGCAAGCCTCAACCTCTGGGACAGAAATTTTGAGCCGGAGCAGGAAACGGAAGCCGAGGTTTACATATTTAACGATACAGGCGAGGAAAGAGACGTTACGGTACAATGCGGCGTAGATACATATGCCGTAAGCCTTACGGAACACGTGCCCGCCTATTCCCGAAAGGTCTGCCGCGTGCCGCTTGTTTTCCCGAAAAAGCCGGGGACATATCAGGTGTACGCCGCGTGCGGCGAGGCACGTTCGGCTTGGGATGTATTCGTGCAGGAAATCCGGGTGCCGCACGTGCAGGGAAAAATGGCGGTTTTGCCGGAGGAAACAGAGCTTATTGCATTTTTGGAGGGAACACAAATTTCTTATACAACCTGCATTTCCGAAGGCGATGCACTTCTGGGCTTACATACAACCTATGAAAAACTGCAGGAGGACGAAAGCGT
>JAZROH010000004.1:0-6609 GCA_045648645.1 Clostridia bacterium
CCGGGATGGCATATTGAGTGCTCCGCCATGAGCATGAAATACCTCGGAGAAACTTTCGACATTCACTGCGGCGGAAAAGATCTTCTTTTTCCGCATCATGAAAACGAAATCGCTCAGAGCGAATGTGCCCATGACGGCGCGCCGTTTGCCCGTTACTGGCTGCACAATGGCTATATAAATATTGATAATGTAAAAATGTCCAAATCCAAAGGAAACTTTTTCACGGTGCGTGATATTACCGCGAAGTATGACCCTGAGGTCGTTCGTTTCTTCATGCTGTCGGCACATTACCGCAGTCCCATCAATTTCAGCGATGATTTAATGGCGGCAGCAAAAACCGGCCTTGACAGATTGTATACCGTGCAGGAACGCCTCCGCGCGCTTCCGAAGGGTGACGGCGCACTTCCCGAAGCGGTTTCCGAAAAACGGCAGAAATTCCTTGCCGCTATGGATGATGATTTAAATACTGCAGACGCCATTGCCGCGCTGTTTGAAATGGCGCGGGCTATCAATATCCTCCTCGATGGTGGCGGCGAAAATGCCGCAGGCGCATGCCTTGCCTGCCTAGAGGAGCTTGCCGGTATTTTAGGACTTCTTTCCGGCAGAAAAGAAGAAACGGCAGATGCAGCGGTGGAAGCCTTAATCGAAGAGCGGCAAGCTGCACGAAAGGCTAAAGATTTTGCAAAAGCCGATGCGATTCGCGCACAGCTTCTTGCCATGGGTATTATTTTGGAAGATACACGAGAGGGCGTAAAATGGCACAAAGCGTAAACGCGCCTTTAGTCCTCGCCTTCGTGGGGGACGCGGCGTACGGATTATATATGCGAAAACGGCTTGCCGAGGCGGAGCCTGCAAAGGTTAATGACCTCCACAGAAAAGCTTCGAAGCTCGTCTGTGCCGAAGCGCAGTTTCGCGCCATCCAGCATATTTCTCCGCTTTTAACCGAGGAGGAAATGCAGGTATTTCGTCACGGCAGAAACGCAAAATCGGGCACAGTGCCGAAGCATGCGGATGTTATTCATTACCGCCACGCAACGGGACTGGAAGCACTGATTGGCTATCTTTATCTGGAAGAGCGCGAGGAACGGCTCTCCTTCATCTTAGGAAAGGTGTTTGATTTTCTGTATGATAGCGAAACATGCTAAAAGCGTATTTTTTATATTTTTAGGTGCACTATCGGCGGCATTTGCCTTAAACTTTTTCCTTTTGCCGCACCATATTGCCCCCGGCGGCGTTACAAGCCTTGCAGACATGCTGTCTTCTGCCATTCCGCTTTCCGTGGGTACATGGTATGCACTCATTAACATCCCTTTGTTTATTATGGGGCTTCGCGTAATCGGTCGCGAGTTTTTTGTAAAAAGCATTCTCGGCATGATTGCCAATGCGCTTCTTATTGACCTTTTGGGGAAATTTGACCCCGCCATTTTAGGTCTTGGAGATGACCTGATTATTTCCGCAATTTTCGGCGGCTTCTTTATCGGGCTGGGGTACGGACTTGTGCTTCGCGCAGGCGGTTCCTCGGGCGGCACGGATATTGTAGGTTGGCTGATTAAATACAAAAAACCCACCATGCAGCTCGGTCGTGCCATTTTGATATGCGACCTTATGATTATTGCGCTGCAAAGCGTAGTATACGGAAACATAAAGCTCTGTCTTTACGCCGTAATTGCCATGTTCATTTCAAGCCGCATGGTAGATATCTTAAATGAAGGCGGCGCGGCGACAAAGTTTACATATATTATCAGCGACAAGGGCACCGAAATTTCCGAACGCATTATGCGGGAAACGGGACGCGGTGTCACACGGCTGGAGGGCGTGGGCATGTATACAAACCAAAGCCGTACAGTACTGCTTTGCACCATGTACCGTCACGACATGCCCCAAATTAAGCGGATTATCCGCGATATTGATAAGGATGCGTTTGTTGTTATAAGCGACGCCCGCGAGGTTAGCGGCGAGGGCTTCAACCCTCTGAAAGCATAGTTTTTTCCCGTCTTTCGGGACGGCAAAATATAGATTTGAAAGGATGCGTTAATTTTGGAAAATTCCAAGAAAGAAATGCTGGCTGAAAAGGCCAATCACATTCGCCAGCACATCGTAACGGAGGTACACAGTGCCGGCGCCGGACATCCCGGTGGCTCTCTGGGTATCGCCGACATTATGGCCTATCTGTACTTCGATGTTATGAACATTGACCCGAAGAACCCCAAAAATCCTGACCGTGACCGTTTCGTGCTCTCGAAGGGTCACTGTGCCCCTGCGCTTTACGGCACACTTGCCGAGCGTGGCTTCTTCCCCACCGAAGACCTTACAGGTTTCCGCAGTGTGGACAGCTATCTTGAAGGGCATCCGGATATGAAGGGAGTTCCCGGCGTGGATATGTCCAGCGGTTCTCTCGGTCAGGGCATCTGTGCCGCAAACGGCATGGCGCTGGCTGCAAAAATTGATAAAAAGGATTACCGTGTATATTCCATCCTCGGCGACGGTGAAATTGAAGAAGGACAGGTTTGGGAAGCCGCTATGTTTGCTGCGCATTATCAGCTTGATAACCTCACAGCTTTCGTAGACTTCAACGGTCTGCAGATTGACGGTGACATTACCAAGGTTATGAATCCCACCCCCATCGACAAGAAGTTCGAAGCCTTTGGCTGGAACGTTGTGTATGCAGATGCGCATGACTTTGACGACCTTGAAAAGGCTGTAAATGCTGCAAAGGCTACCAAGGGCAAGCCCACCGTTGTTATTGCTAAGAGCATCAAGGGCAAAGGCGTTTCCTACATGGAAGGACAAGCCGGCTGGCACGGTAAGGCACCGAATGATGAAGAATACGCAATCGCTATGAAAGAATTGGGAGGAAACTAAGATGGCTGATAAAAAAGCGACAAGAGAAGCATACGGAGAAGCTTTGGCTGAATTCGGTGCAAAACATGATTTCGTAGTTTTGGATGCTGACCTTTCCAAGTCCACCAAAACCGATTCCTTTAAGAAGGTATTCCCGGAACGCTTCTTCAACATGGGTATTGCAGAAGCAAATATGATGACGACCGCCGCAGGCCTTGCAGCAGCAGGCAAAACTGTTTTCGCAAGCTCCTTTGCCGTATTTGCATCCGGCAGAGCTTTTGAACAGATCAGAAACGCTGTTTGCTATCCGAAGCTCAACGTAAAAATCGGCGCAACACACGCCGGTATCTCCGTTGGTGAAGACGGTCCTACCCATCAGGCAATCGAAGATATCGCACTCATGCGTTCTCTTCCGGGCATGACTGTTATAAGCCCTGCGGATGCTACGGAATCCCGTGCAGCCGTACAGGCAGCAATCGAAAACGACGGTCCCTTTTACCTCCGCTTCGGTCGTCTGTCTGTTCCCCAGATTTTCGACCCCGCAACCTATAAGTTTGAGCTTGGCAAGGGTATCGTTTTATCCGAAGGTACGGACGTTACCATTATTGCAACAGGTCTTATGGTACAGGAAGCCATTGAAGCCGGTAAAATTCTGGCTGAAAAGGGTGTAAGTGCAGAAGTTATTAACATCCACACCATTAAGCCCATCGACGCCGAGCTGATTGTAAAGAGCGCAAAGAAGACCGGTGCTGTTGTTACCGCAGAAGAACACACCATTATGGGCGGTCTCGGCTCTGCAGTTGCGGAAGTTCTTTCCGAAAATGCACCGACCCCGCTTACCCGTGTCGGTATCATGGATAAGTTCGGTAAGAGCGGCAAGCCTGCTCCGCTTCTTAAGATGTACGGCCTCACCGCTGAAAACATCGCTGAAAAAGCACTGGAAACCATTCAAAAAAAGAACGCATAATCAAAACAAACGCATAGAGGGCTGTATCACAAGGCGCAACTTGAAAGGCGCAAAGCATTTGCTTTACGTGGTCAGGGCATTGTGATACAGCCCTTTTCATTTTGCTAAAGGGGAATTTGAATGCAAGAGCTACTGTCGAAGCTAAACGCTGTCCAGCGGGAAGCGGTAACTACTACCGCGGGTCCGCTTTTGGTACTGGCGGGTGCCGGCAGCGGTAAAACCCGCGTGCTGACCTACCGCATTGCGTACCTCATCAGCGAAAAACATATACAGCCGGAAAACATTCTGGCGATTACCTTTACGAACAAAGCTGCCGCCGAAATGAAAACCCGTCTTGAAAGCCTTGTGGGTGAAGGCGCTGCCTACATCTGGGCACGCACCTTCCATTCTGCATGCGTCCGCTTCCTGCGTCGGGATATTGAAAAAATCGGCTATAAACAGGACTTTACGATTTATGATGCTGCCGAGCAGAAAGCAATTATTCGTGACTGCCTCAAAGCCTTAAATCTTGATGATAAAACATACACCGTTTCTTCGTGCCTTTCCAATATTTCAAATGCGAAAAACGATATGCTCTCACCCGAGGCTTACAGCGAAAAGCATCAGGGCAATTTCCGCATGGAAGGCTATTGCAAGGTGTATGCCCGCTATCAGGCACAGCTTGAAAAATATAATGCTGTGGATTTTGATGACCTTTTGTGTCTTACTGTTCGTCTTTTTGAAGAATGTCCTGAAGTTTTGGAATACTACCGAAACAAGTTTAAATACATTCATGTAGACGAATATCAGGATACAAACGCCGTCCAATACCGCCTTGTAAGTCTGCTTGCCGAAAAACACAGAAACCTTTGCGTTGTGGGCGATGAAGACCAGAGCATTTATAAATTCCGCGGTGCCGATATTCAAAATATTTTACAGTTTGAAAAATCCTTCCCCGATGCCAAAACCATACGTCTTGAGCAGAACTACCGCTCCACCCAGAATATTCTGGATGCTGCCAACGCCGTTATTTCACATAACACCGAACGGCTCGGCAAGCGGCTTTGGACAGATAACGGCGAAGGAAGTAAGCTGATAAAGTACCGTGCCAACACCGAATATGATGAAGCAAGCTATATTGCCTCCGAGCTTTCGCGTCTGCACAGACAGGAGAGTATTCCCTATTCGGATATGGTGGTGCTCTATCGCATGAATGCCCAGTCCCGTCCTATAGAAGAACAGCTTCTTTTAAATGCTGTTCCCTATAAAATCATTAAGGGACACCGCTTTTACGACGCAAAGGAAATCAAGGATATCATCGCCTATTTACGCACGGTGCATAATCCGGATGACGATGTAAGCCTTGCCCGCATCATTAACGAGCCGAAACGCGGCATCGGGGCAACCTCTCTCGGGAAAGCCACCGCGCTCGCAACCGAAAAGGGCATAAGCCTCTATTCTGTCATTCGCGATGAAAGCTTTGCCGCTTCCGTCGGCTCCTCGTGGACGAAGATGCATGCATTTTCTGAAATAATTGAAGAAATGCGAAAAGAAGTGGGCGAAATTTCCATCACCGCCCTCATTAAGATGATTTTCGAAAAAACAGGCTATACCGCCCAGTTTAATCCGGAAAATCCCGAGGATGCGGTACATCTTGAAAACCTGCAGGAATTTTTATCGGTGGGTCTTAAATATGAGAAGGAAACCGAGGTTTCCTCTCTTACCGATTTCCTTGATAATGTTGCCCTCGTTTCAGACGTGGACGATTATGACGAGGATATTGACACGGTTACCCTCATGACCATTCACACAGCAAAAGGGCTGGAATTTCCGACCGTATTCATTGCCGGTTTTGAAGAGGGTGTATTCCCCTCCTTCCGCGCGGTATTTGAAAGCGATGAAATTGAAGAAGAACGGCGGCTCTGTTACGTTGCGCTCACCCGTGCGAAAGAAAATCTGTATCTGACCCACGCCCAGACCCGCACGCTCATGGGTGCAACCACCCGAAACCGTGTATCCCGCTTTATGCTGGATATTCCCGAAGGGCTATATACAGAGGAAGGCGCGGACGTACAGGTACACAGCGTAGATCTTCCGCAAGTTTTCACCCGCCCGCGTGTTCCTGCACAGTTTGGTACAACCATCACAGCAAAAACACCTGCGCCCGCACCCGCAAAGACAAGCTGCTCCCTTGCAGCCGGCGATCGGGTACGCCATAAGAAATTCGGCGAAGGTACCGTTTTATCTGCCGTTCCTGTGGGCAATGATACAAAGCTTGAGATTAACTTCCTCACAGCAGGCAAAAAGACATTATTAGCGACATACGCAAAGCTTGAAAAAATAGGATAAAACCCAAACGGGGATGCCGCAGAATGCGGCATCCCCGTTTTATAGTATACGATTCATCTCATTCCACTTTGCAATATCTTTCCCTATTGACAGCTACTTTATATCCCCATCCAAGCAATACAAACAGTCCCCCAAAAAATAATAAGAAAATTCCAGCATGCAATACCCCTTCTGTAAATTCCAATGCCATTTTAAACACCTGGCTTTCGGCTTCAACGCCATGAACAAGAATATCCCTAAATTCTATGGTGAAATATAAAAGAAACAAAAACCCTACATAAACAATACCGAAACCGAAGCCTATAATAAACACATACATACCTCCCTCAAATAATAAATATCCCCCCGTGGAACGGGGGGTATTTCATTTTCGGGCAAAGCCCTAATATTACTGGCAACGCACAAGTGCGTCTTTTTATTGGCCTGCCAGCCACGCAATTGTTACTTGTTACCCATAAATGGGTCCCGCGGGT
>JAZROH010000005.1:0-3112 GCA_045648645.1 Clostridia bacterium
GGTTCCGCCCAAGGCTTCAAAGATGGCACGAAGGGGAACCAGGGTTCTGTCATTCTGCAAAATCGGCGGTTGATCAAAAGCAACCGGATTTCCGTTGATGGTGACTGTAATCTCCTTTTGGGATGCAGCCTCTACTGCAGCTGAATCCGGTTCGGCACCAAAGCAAATACAGTTTCCGCGTTTATAGAAAACATACTCCTTTGCTGTGCTCCCTACGGAAATCTTCAAAGTATGTTTTCCGTCGGTCAATCCTGACAGATTCAGATTACAGCGATAAGGAATCTGGGAGGATGCATGATACCACTCCCCATCCACATGATAGTTGACACTAAGGTTTGGCTGGTTTTCAAAATACGCAAAAGTATAAACTGGTACTGCGCCACCCTTGGCCGTCAGGGTTCCAGCCTCCTTTGCTTTTTGGAAAACAAACTCCGCATTGGTTCCGTATTCGGTAATATAAGGGCCATTGTTTTTTGCCTCGTTGAAAATATCCACCGCATAAGGATAAGGGGAGATATCAAACCACTCCTTCTCGGCACTTCGCCGCACGTCGAAATAGTTGATCATCTTGATTTGGGGATACTTCATCACCAGATACCAAAGCATATTCCGGAGTCTTGGTGTTGTCCACTCCTGATACTCCTCCCCATAGATATTCCCCGTAGCAGTACCGCCCTCACAGATCATCACTGGTTTTTGGATATTGTTTTTCTCAAGAAACTCCATAAAGGGCTTCACCCGGTTTGTTGCCCAGGAGTATTCCCCGGTCATGAAGTATACACTGTCCTTGTATGCCGTATGCTGATTTCCCATGAAGTACTTCATCTGATAACAGCTTATACCTACCCAGTCTACGTACTCGTCACCGGGATAAAAATATGCAAAAGGTCGGTCCAATGCACCCAAATCAATGGGGGACCACACCACCGCAAAGTTCGGATACTCATGAATCATATTCGCCACATTCCGGAAAATTTCCTTATAGCGCTCCGGGTCATCCCCAAGACTTGAACAGTTCATTTCGTTGGCAAAACGAATATACATGGGCTTGTTGTATCGGCTCATGGCATCCAGGGTTCTTCTGACTTGGTTGTAATCTACGCCTTCCAGGTTATGGATGGTCCAACCCACCATGGTTGCTACCCGATCACGCTGAATCATTTGATTGGCAGGGTAATACAAGTCTGTCTGATTCATATCATCCACACTGGTGTAATAGGAACCAAGGGGCTGTAGTTTTTCCGAGGTTTCTGCCACAGAACCCAAGAAGGTACCACCCCGGGGTTCCAGCCTTGCCCCATAAAAGGGTGCCGTATCCATAGACGCCTCTGCATACAAGGTCAATTCATTTTCCTTGACCATGTTGGTTCTCTCCTTCAGCAATGCACCCCAGTCCGGTTCCGGAAAGGTAAATGCCATAGCCGACATGGAATCTGCCACTATTGTCACTAAAAGAATAAGACATAGGATTCTTTTCTGCATCGTAATCACTCCTCTTATCGCTCCTACTATTATAAAAAGGAAAATCCCTTCTGTCAAGCAGAACGGAAATAGGAAAAGCAGAACCATCGAAATAGTTTTGTTTTTAGCTAAATTTTGTCCATTTGTACAAAGCGAAATTATTTCTTCGCAATAGCTAAATAACTCCTTTGGAGTAGCTAAATTAAATTCGCGATAAGCTGACCGAAGGTCAATTTAGCTACGAAGTAATTCAGCATACGCCGTACATTTAGCTCGCGTCAGCGACTTTAACTGAAAAAAGACATTTTTCGCATTGAACTCTGTCTTTCGGTTACATAATAAATGCAAGTTATTTAAGCTAAATCATAATTTTTAAGGAATTTCAATTCTTAATTATTCATCAGCGAAGCGGAAACTTGTCAAGTATTTCGGACAAATAAAAGAGTGAATTTTTACATCCACACAGAATTAGGTGTCTTGTAACCTATCCCTGAATGTAATCGCTCTGAATTGTAATACAAATATATGTAGCTTAGTATTTCTTGCTTTGCTTCTTCATAACTGAGATGGCGGATATCCGTTATCTCAGTTTTTAATGTTTTCCAAAAGCTTTCTATCGGTTGATTATCACTTGGTGTTCCCGGCCTTGACATACTTATTCTAAATCCATTTTGCTCAAGTAGTTCCTTAGTCTTCTTGGCAGTATATTGGCAACCTCTGTCACTATGAAAAATTGCACCTTCAGGTATTTTTGTTTGACAACAAGCCATTTTAATCGTTTCTTGCACAAGTTCTTGGCGACTATGCTTTTCTACCATAGCGGATACTATTCTTCTTGATGCGACATCAATAATTGCACTAACATATATTTTATGGTTTCTACATTGCATTTCAGATAAGTCGGTACACCAAAGTGTATTCGGCTTTGTTTCTTCAAATTTATCTTTGACAAGGTTTTCACTTAAATACTGTTCATCTGTAGGCTTGTTCTTTTTGCTTTTACGCTTTCTTCCAACCTTTGCAACCAGTTCGTTTTCCTTTAATATCCTTGATATTTTTGCTTCACTTACAAAAACACCTTTTGATTCAAGTGCCTTTTTAATGCGTATTCTGCCATAATTGCCGTTGTGTTTTTCAAAACAGTTAATCACTTCTTTTTCAACAAAAGTTTTTTCACTATCTGTCTTACATTTATGACTGTAATATCCGCTTTTTGACACCTTTAAAAGGCGGCATACCAAGCTGGTATCATATTCGGATAACTCGGTTTTTGCAAATTCTAATCGTTTTTGTGTTCTTTCGCAAAGTATGCCGCTGCTTTTTTTAGTATTTCTACCTGTTGACGAAGTTCTTCGTTTTCCTTTTGCAATTTTTTAGTTTCGCTTCTTCTGGTCGAAGGTTGCCTTTACCAACAAAAGCATCTGCTCCAAAGGTTTTGTATTGGTCAATCCAACGGTATAACATTATATGGTTTATCCCCATTTTATCTGCTACCGCTTTTACCTTAAGTCCTTTTTTGACTACCAATTCACATGCTTGAATTTTGAATTCCTTTGTGTAATTCACTTTTCTTTCCATCTTGTTCACTCTCCTGAAAATATGATATCATATTTTCACTCTTTTGGTAGTCCATTTTTATTATACAAGTTTC
>JAZROH010000006.1:0-31766 GCA_045648645.1 Clostridia bacterium
ACGTGCGCGAAATGCATCACACAAAAAATCCGGCTGGTGCTCCTGCTTCCAGTTTGAGGAATGGATGTTATCCCCCTCTATCTGATGCCCTGCTGTAGAACTGCCCCAAAAAAAGTTCTCAGGGAAAATAGTATCCGGCAAAGAAAAAACGTCGTACATAAAAAGACCTCCATTCCAGTAATTTTCGGGCTTATTATACCACCCCTTCCCCTTTTTGTCAACCCTTCTTTTTTCTTATTTTACACAAATTTGTATCAAATAAAACAAGGAGCGCCGCATTTCGACACTCCTTGATTCTTTTGGTTTTGTTTTTAGTTTTTATAAAATTTTATTGCAAATTATTTACTAGCTTCTGCCTGCATTTCTGCAACACATTCAAGAACGGTATCTGCCATATAGGTCAGCTGTTCTTCGGAAAGACCGTAAAGCGGCAGGTGTGTGAAGCAGTTATAGAACACTTCTTCACAAACCGGACAGGTCTTTGCAACTTCGTCCGGGTCAATCCCTTGCATTGTGTTTACAATGGTGAATCTATAGAGCGGGCCGAAATGGGGAATGTTTGTGATACTCTTTTCTTCCAGTTTCTTCTTGAGCGTCTGGATATTGCCTCCCGCCTTTTCGGGGTCGATCTGCAGGAGGTACAGATGGAAGGTGGGTTTTGTACCTTCATCACCAAGACCCTGCGGAATGATGGCATCGTTTTCCTTGAAACGGTTTGTCAGATATTCTGCAGCCGCACGGCGTTCTGCAATAATTCTTTCATTTCTTGCAAGCTGGAGAGAAAGACCAAGACCCTGAATTTCAGTGGTAGAGCTGTTGCCTGCGACGAACGGCTTTTCTTTGCCCGGAATGGGAGTAATGTTATAAAGCCAGTTCTTTATAGGAGCGCTGAAGTCAAGACCCAGGAAGCGGGCACGCTTCATTTCGCTTGCAAATCCGGGAACGGTTGTGGTTAAAATACCGCCTTCACCGAAGGAGGTGATGTTCTTTACTTCGTGGAAGCTAAAGCCTGCAAAATCACCAATGGTACCGACTTTGCGACCCTTATAAAGTGCACCGAAAGCATGCGCTGCGTCTTCTAAAACAACGATGTTATGCTTTCTGGCAAGTTCCATAATCGGGTCCATATCTACCGGATAACCGCCGATATGTACGGGAACAATCATCTTAGTTTTGGGGGTGATTTTTCTTGCAACGTCTGCGGGATCCATGTTAATGGTTACGGGATCAACGTCCGCAAATACAAGCTTTGCACCTACTGCAAGCGGGTAAGCCATAGTTGCAACGAAGGTGATTGCCGGAACAATAACTTCATCGCCGGGGCCGATGTTTGCATACTTATATGCAATTTCAAAGCCTGCGGTGCAGTTTGCAACGAATGCACTGCCTTCGATACCGAGGTATTCGTCACAAGCCTTTTCTGCTTCCTCAACCTTAGAGCCGAGAGAAAGCTTTCCGGGAGGTGTGGAAACCTTATCCAGCTTTTCAATCTGTGCCTGCACATTCTTGATAGCTTCTGCGTATTCAGGTCCTTCTCCCTGCATTAAGAATTTGACAATCTGCATTAAATCCTCTACATTGTAGTTTTCGCCGACTGCCGCCCACGGCACCTTTGCCGCACCGGTATTATACCGGAAGTCTGTGGATTTTGCCATTTTTCATACTTCCTTTCTTATATTTAAATTAACTATTTTTCTCATTCAGCATATCAACATATGCAATAAGACCTTCTACAATTTCTTTTGCGATTACCTCACCGTATGCACGGGTTGCCTTTTCAGGGAAGCCCATAACGCCCACGCGAATTTCATCACGCTGGCGGACATTGGGCAGCACCAAAGGATGGTCTACCGCTTTTGTGCTTGTTGCGTACCAATCCTGGTCGGAACGCATATTGCGGGAAATTTCCTCTTCATCCATTACAATTTTCTCTTTAACAAGTTCGGGTGCCCAATACAGCATAAGGGAGGTTTCTGTGTTTCCTGCATGGAAATCCCCTTCCCCGTTTTCGTCCTTATTAAACCAATGCGACGGTGCCAAATCCCATGCGCAAACCAAAGAAATCGTTATATCCTCTCTATCGATTGTGCGCATCAGCATTTGCAAACTATCACGAAGCGCATTGATGTTTTCCGTACCTGCATGCCCTAAAAACAAAATTACGTTCTTAAAGCCGAGGCGCACAAACTCTTTGCAAATATCCGTAACATAAAGCCCGAATACATTCGGTGTAACATTAATTGTACCGCGAAGCGTTCCGCCGGAGAAGCAATAATTTACCGTTGGCGCAATCAGCGCATTCAGTCTGTCACCGGCAAGCTCTATCGGTTTTTCTGCGTTGCAAATATCGGTTGAAAGCGGCAGATGAAAGCCGTGCTGTTCCACAACGCCTACGGGGATAATAACCGTTTTGGTTTCCAGATTGTTCATGTCCTCTACGGTCATGTTTTTCATTATATATGCCACTTTATCTCACACTCCTTTTCTATGCTTTCATTTTAGCGGATTTTCCTCTGTATTAACATGTACAAACTGCATAAATTTTAGAATTGTTTTTTGTTGAAAACAGATATGTAAATAAACGCTCTGTTTTGCTATACTTAAAGTATGGATACGAATAAACTTGCAAAAAAATGTAATATCAGCGTATCGGCTGTTTATAAGGCGCTTTATCATAAGCGGGGCGTAGATGCAAAAACCCGCGAGAAAGTTTTTGCCGCCGTAAATACCGATAGCGTACCACGGGCTACGGCAGGCAAGAAACCGTCTGTCGGTGTTGTTTTGCCCACGAAACCCACGTACTACTGGGATGCAGTATATCATGGTATCAAAAGTGAAATTCCGCCCGAGGTGGACGCGCATTTTGCGTTCTTTTCTTCTCTCGGCTCAGGGCACGAGGGCGTACACGCCATTGACTATGTGCGTGACCTTGACATGTGCATTATTGCGCCCGCCTCTACTCCGTCTGTACAAGCCAAAATTGCGGCACTTGCGATGGAAAAACCTATCGTATATGTAAGCGACGGATTACCTACACCGCATCTTGCCACGATCTGCGCAAATCACTATGAGGATGGATTACGTCTTGGGCAGGCTTTCGCCTCTGTTTTCCCTGAAAAAAAACGCATACTGGCTATTCATGTACATAACGGTTTAGGCGCGCAAATGCGAACAAACGGATTTGTGCGTGCTGTAACAGATGCCGGGAAATCCATTGTCGGCAATATTGAGCTTGAAGATATTTCCGCTCCCTTGGCCTCTGTTATTGCCCGGGCAATTAAAGCGGACTACATTGGAAAGTTTGACTGCCTCTACGCGGCTACAGGTGTGACGCATTATGTATGCCTTGCGCTTCAAAAGCTAAAGCTTAATGAAGATATTATATGTATAGGATACGAAAACCCCAAAGCCAATGCGCCGTATATCGAAAATGGACGGATTCGGCTTCTTTCTGTCAGCAATGCATTTGAAATGGGCAGAAGTGCTGCACGCACCGCACTTGATGCTCTTCTGCGCGGTAGTGTTCCGGTGGAAAAAACTATTTATATTTCTTCCACAATTTTTGAAAATAAATAGAACACTTTTTTGCCCTCCGGCATACGATAAAGTATACGGAGGTGTACATAAAATGTGTGGTAAGCGCAGAGCAATCGGTGTTATTATTTTATCCTTTTCCACGGGTGCATTGCTTGCAGCCGCCCTGCCTCTGTGGATTTTGGCCATTATAGAAGCCATAATGCTGATCATTATCGGTTGGTGCTTTTTTAGCGGCGATTAAGTTTGGGAGGTGCGTCTTTTGAAAGTTGTTGTATGGAAGGCGCCCCGATTTTGGGGCGGTATCCTAAAATGTTTGTTTCATGTAAAATAACTGAAATAGAAGCGGGAAATCTTTCTCGCTTTTTTTCTTTACAGAAATAATATAATTTTTTGAAAAAAATCTTGACATTTTGGAAGGATTATGGTATTATAAATATGTTGTGGCCCCATCGTCTAGCGGCCTAGGACGTAGCCCTCTCACGGCTAAAACAAGGGTTCGATTCCCTTTGGGGTCACCAAAATGCTATCCGGAGCAATAAATAAAGAAGAAGGAATATTGAATTAGCATGTTTGTTATTCTATATTCTTTATTTTTTATAATTTAACATTTGGAGTGATTTTGTGCACGAAGGACATCGTGAACGAATGCGAAATAAGTATCTTCAAAACGGTATCGGTGCGCTTGCCGATCACGAAGTATTGGAGATGCTTTTATTTTTCAGCCAACCGCGCGTAAATACCAACGAAACGGCACACAGGCTTTTAGAAACCTTTCATTCCTTTGATGCCGTACTCGATGCAGATATTAAATCTTTATGTGATGTTCCGGGTATGGGCGAAAAAAGTGCCGTACTCTTGCATCTTATTAAAGATTGTTTTAATGTTTATAACCGCGGCAGACAGGAACGTCGAGCGGTGCTTCAAACAGCTATGGATGCAGGCGACTATGCGCTTCGCATGGTGGGTGACCAGACGACAGAAGGCTTTTACGTTATATGTCTTGACCCGTCGAGCAAAGTGCTTTCTATGAAAAAAGTTTTGGACGGTTCGGTATACCGCGTTTTAATCGACACACGCAAGGTTGTGGAATATATTTTAAACCACAAGGCATATTCTGTTATTCTTGTACATAACCACCCATTTGGACCTGTTGAACCGTCAGACGATGATATTATCCTAACAAGAAAAATGCAGGAAGCTCTCGGGGCGCTTGACATTTCCGTTGTTGACCATATCATCGTAGGGGATGATTGTTTTTACAGTATGGCAGCACATGCACAGATGTAAAGGAGAAACAGCATGAATTTTAATGAAAACAGTTCTTTTTGTTTTATTGGTGACAGTATAACAGCCGCAGAAAAATACAGCCGTATTATTGTAGACTATTTTGTTTTGCACTTTCCTGAAAAGCAAATCGCATTTCACAGTGCTTCCGTTGCAGGCATGGGCGTCAGCACCATTCTTTCCCATTGGGATACACTTGTGGGTGCATGCAAACCCACGCATGCTACAATATTATTCGGAATGAATGACCTGCAGCGTTCCCTTTATTCAGACAGTATAAATATAACAGATGAAATTCTGCAAAAACGTGAAGCGGCACTTTCTCGATACATAGAAAACATGAAAAAAGCCTGTGAAAAATTGGAAGACACAGAATACCTTGTATTAACCCCGACCTTACACGATGAAAACCCTGCCATTGACGCTCCCCTTTACGGCGGCTATGATGCAGCACTTACGCGCGCCGGTGCAATGCTAAAGGAAAACTTCTCTCCTGTCTTAGACCTACACGCGCCGCTTGCGGCGATAAATCGCAAGCGAAAAGAGCCAATTATCTTATGTTCTGACCGTGTGCATCCAATGAATATCGGGCATGCCGTAATTGCCTATCAAATTCTTGAAGCACTTGGTTTTGAAAACCCACGTTTGCCCTTATGGGATGAAAGCTTTACCGAAGAAGAAAAAGCAATTTTAAAAGAATTTGGGATTTTGGAGGATCCTGCGCCTAAAAATCCTTATAGTGATGCACGAAGTCTTTCGGCAAAACGGTTAAATGATTTACGCTATGTTGAACTGAATGTATTGGAAGGACAGGGTATTGATATTCATGATACGGAAAAAGCTGATGCCTTTCTACGTTCACAGCTTACAATGCCTATTGGTGAATGGCGAATTGAAAGATATACAGAATATATGAAAAATCGTCATAGAAAAGAAGAATTCTATTTTGATGTAATAAAGGCAATGGAAAACATGTATAAATATGCGTAAGGAGAATGGATATGAAAGAAATTTTCGTGCAATCTTCCATGGACAATTCCATGCAGCCTTCCCTTTTCTATCGAGCAAAGGGCAACACAAAACGTCCACTACTCGTAGGTCTTCACACCTGGAGCCATGACCGCTTTAATCAGGTGAAAACCATGCTCCCGTACGCCGAGCGGATGAACTGGAATCTTCTCTTGCCGGAGTTTCGCGGCAGCAACCTGCCTTCTAACCCGAAATGTCGCGAGGCATGTGGCTCTCCCCTTGCAAAACAGGATATATTGGATGCCATTCAGTATGTTATAAAAGAAGAGCGTATTGACAAGGATAACATTTTTCTTTTAGGCGCGAGCGGTGGCGGACACATGACGCTCCTAATGTGCGGTCTTTGCCCGGAGGTTTTCAAAGCCGCAGCCGCGTTTGTTCCCATTACAGATTTAAATGCGTGGGCAAACGAGAATCCGCATTACCGCCCCCATGTGTATGCCTGTTGCACGGAAGATGCCACGGAAATGGCAAAACGTTCGCCCAAATCATATATAAGCACTATTGCAAAGGCGAATTTGAAAATATTCCATGGAAAATTCGACCCTGTTGTTCCGGTTTCGCACAGTCTTTCTTTTTATACTGCACTCATGTCCTCTTTTCCCGACTCCCGTGTATTTCTTGAAACCTTTGACGGCGGACATGAAATGCGCATGCATCATGCTATGCATTGGTTTTTATCACAATACAAAAGGGAAAAAGAAAACATAGTGACTGGCTAAATCATACCCATTGTCAAGCAAAAAGAGAAGGATGCACACCCGCATTTCCTTCTCTTTTTTATTTTAAACTGTAATAATGCCGCTTTCCGTAAGAATCTTATATGTAACCGGGAAAGGCAAAGGCATGTACGGTTTTACCAAAAGGCTTCCATCCGTATTTTCCAGAATATCTGCAACCTCTCCACCCATGGAAAAATGCCCCGTGCTTCCGACAATCATCGGAAGCTTTTTTGCTGCTATTTTTACAATTGCAATGCCGTGGGGCGGTACGGCGTCAAAGGTTACGGTTTCACCACGATGCACTTCCTCAAAAACTTTCCCGCTGAAGAATTCCGCCGCCACATATGGCCCCTCCAAAGGCGCAAGACGCTCTGTAATTTCCAAAGAGAAAGTCTCCGGTTCATCTGACCAGTTGATATGGCAAATGGTGTAATATTCCTTTTCTTTCACATATACAGCAACATCAGACACGAACCGCTGACCGTAAAGGGACAAGGGGCGCACCTCCGTTTTTACAATGGGCGTAATATGCCGAAGAAGCGAGAGCCTGTCTTCGTCAATTTCAGAAAGACGCTCCGTCATGCCTACAAGTCCGCCGCCGATATACTGATTTGCTGTAAATGTCTGCGCCTCCACATCAGAAAGTGTACCGAGTGCCAAAAGGTTTTCAGAGCGACGCGTGGTGTTTCTTCGTACCATAAGGGAATCCGCATCATTATGCCACCAGTAGTTCATATAATATCGAAGCGTGTTTTGCTTTACAGTAAACGGAAGGCGAAGTACGCCGTTGTTTTTCCACATGCTAAGTACATCCGAGCCTGTGCGTTGGCCGTCCGCAATGCCGATTAGGGCATCATAAAGACCGCCGCAAACGAGAAGGAAGCTCTCTTCCCCTATGCCGCGCCGCACCGCCTGCATCGCTTCCCGATACGCTAAAACGGGCGGTTTTTCGCTGTCATAATATGCCGCCTCCTCTTCAAGGAACGCACAGCGGGTAAAATCTAGTTTGTGATATGTAAAGCCCCAATCGAATGTCAGCTTGTGATACAAGTCTTCCAGATATTGAATTACACCGGGATGCGTCATATCCAAAATGTGGCAATAGCGATTATTCGCACGGAAATAGCAATATTCGCCGTCTTTTTTACGAAGCAGCCAATCGGAATGCTCGTCGACAATCGGCGCATTTGGATGGATAGTAAAGGGGCAGGTCCATATACCCGCAGTCATCCCCGCCGCATGAATCCACGCGGCAATTTCCTGCATGCCGCCGGGGAACTTTAAATTCGGCTCCCAATTGCCATAGCAGGCTTCCCAGCCATCATCCAATTGAAAAACGTCAAACGGTAAATTTTGTTCCTGAATTTCTTCTATGTTTTCCCATATGGTTTCCGGCGTTATATCCATACCATAGTAATACCACGTAGAATAAAGAACGGGTGCTTTTTTCTTCTTCTGTTCGCGGCTGCGCGCAAACGCATCTATTGCAGAAAGCGCGTCCTTTTCCATGTCAATTGCCACCCATTCACTTTTTGCTGTCTTACCGGGCGCAAGCTCCGCTTTCCAATCACAGCAAATTTGAAGCCCGTTAAAGCTTTTGTCCGCACCAATTTCCATTTCCATTCTATAGAAACAATTATCCGCACTGCGGAAGGAAAATGTAACTGTAGCTTCATCCGTATGAATCTGCAGCATGCGGTCACTGCATAGCGTCATTGCCCCGTCCTCTCGGCGGCGGCTTATATATTCCCCGGTTTCCGTCATCCCGCTTGCCGCATCAGAAAGTGCATCATCGTCTATCCCGAGACAGCAAACAGAAGGCAAATCGTTTTTATGCCGCCCATCCAAAAATACATTCCATTCTTTTTCCGGCACAGGAAGGGACAATGTAGAAATTGCGAGAGGTGTCAGCGTTTCCAAAAACAAGGTGTTACCGCTTTTATTTTCCGCAGTAAGGCGAACAAAATATGTATTGCCTTCCTTCTTGATTTCTCGAGAAAGGGCTACTTCGCCGTTTGTTTCGGCGGCTATGGTGCGTGCATCACCGCTTCGATAGGAAACCCTAGCGTCTGCTAACAGATTTATACCTTTTTCGTCAATTTTAAATATGTGGCTCATTTTTACTCCTTTGCAAAAATCCCTTTTGTCTTCAGGTTTTCATATCCTGTCTGCCGCAGGGCTTCATATACCATAATGGCAACCGAATTTGATAAATTCAGCGAACGCGCTTCTTCAATCATCGGAATGCGTACTGCCATAGAAAGGCGGGACTGTATAAAATCCTCGGGAAGCCCTTTTGTTTCTTTTCCAAACACGAGAAAATCACCGTCGCGATAGGAAACGTCAGAATGTCTTTGCGGCGCCTTAGTGCTTGCAAGAAACAAGCGCTTATCGCCGTGTATCTCCAGAAAATCCGCAAGACTTTCGTAATACTGCACCCCCAGAAGATGCCAGTAGTCAAGCCCTGCGCGTTTGAGCTTTTTATCATCAATTTCAAAGCCTATCGGCTTTACAATGTGAAGCTTTGCCCCCGTTGCCGCACATGTTCTTGCAATATTCCCCGTATTCTGCGGAATTTCAGGCTCTACCAGTACAATATTAAATGCCATTTGTATTTCCTTCCAATATTTTTCTCAAAATCGGTTCCATCCCCTGCGCCATACGCCAAAACCCAAAATCATTGGGGTGAGTTCCGTCTGCGGTACATAAATCCCCTTCCATGCCGTTAAAGAAAACAGAGCCGTCAATGAAATACACATTTTTATCACCTGCGTTTTTAAGCGTTTCATAGTTTTTTCGAATCAGCGCACGCCGCTCTAATAATTGACTATCGTTTTTATCCGGCTTTGACACAAATACTATGGGAAGCGTTGGCTGTTTTTCCCGGATTACTTCAATAAAGGGCATATGCGTTTTTTCTAAAAATGCTAAGTCCGTCGCATTATGGTCATAATCATATACAAGAGCAGAAAGTTCAAGCGTGGCAATATACTCTGCTGTGGGTTTTTGCCCCTTTGCCCCGCCGGAAACGCCAAGGTTTATGGTATCGCAATTCAGCATGCGTCCCAAAATAGAGGAATAAATGTTGCCTGTGCGGCTGGCACAGCAGCCCTGCGTAATGGAAGAACCATAGAACAGAATTGGTTTTTCCACCGCGTACCTTCCGCCCGAAGAAAGCTTTGCCGTATCTTTAAGCCCTAGATAGACATCGGTAAGCTGATTATACATCGGGAAATAGAGCACCATATCATGCATACCTTCGGGAATTTCCAGAATTGCTTCATATCCTTCCGTAAAGCTGACAGGTGGACGAAAAGATCTATAGTAGCGTTCCTCGCCGTCTTCAACGAAATACAAATCAAACCCCTTCATAGCCGTCAAGGTACCGCCAGCCGTATACGGCGTTATACTGGGCGTTTCCGCGCGCAAAATAATATAAGGTGAATCTGTTTTAAAACGGACACGCGCACCGGGCGTCATACTCTGCATAAGCGTATATCCCTCTGCCTTTTCAACGCGGCTTGTATATTCCGTCGGCATGCGGCGAAACGGTCTTTCTGTCTTCGGATTATATAGACCATATATTTGAAACGGCTCTTCTCGAACGCTGTAAAAAACAGCATCTTCTCTTTTTGTATTGCCGTTTGGCACTAAATTTTTATCCAGTTTTTCAATATCAATTTTCATTCGTATTCCTCCTTAGGAGATAGTATAACAGAAGCTACTTATTTTTTCAAGGCTTATATTTAGATTTCTGCCAAAATCAAAAACAATTTTGCCCATTTTATAAAAATGGTGTGCATATAGTCAAATAAGCTTGGTATGGCTACAGCGTCCACGGTTTCACCGATAACCAGTCCTACCTCCCCCATTTTTATTCCTTCTAAGAGAAATTCAGCCTTTCCAATCTCTTCTCCTTTTTGTACTGGTGCGGCAATACTTGGCGGCAAAATGTACAGTATTTCCGTTTTTTCCTGTTTACGCACCGAAAGTGCAAAATCCCCCGCAAAACAAACCTGTGCTTCTGCTTTTATGCCATCTTCTACCACAACAGTACCTGCAATCGCATTTCCCGTTGCAAGATGCCGCCGTTCCATGTTCGCAAAACCATAATCCAGCATTTTCATATGGTCATCCCAATCATCCGGCGCACTTAAGGTAACGGCAATCAGCTCAACTCCGTCCCGTACCGCCGCAGAAACAAGCGTTCTGCCCGATGCCTTTGTAAAACCTGTTTTTACACCGATTGCACCTTCATACATAGAAAGAAGTTTATTATGATTTGTAAGCTGTCGCATTCCCACACGGGCACTTTTGCTTGCTGCTATCTCGCGAAACTTTGCATTTTCAAGTGCTTTTCCCGTTATACGGGCAAGTTCGAACGCCGTTGTATAATGCGCATCATCCGGGAGTCCGTTCGCGTTTTGAAAAGCGGTATTTGTGCACCCCAGTTCCACCGCTCTCTCGGTCATCATTTTGGCAAAGGCTTCTTCGCTTCCTGCAATATGTTCTGCGATTGCCACCGCGGCATCATTGCCCGACGATAGCATAAGCCCATATAAAAGTTCCTCCAATGTAAGTTGTTCTCCTGTTTTTAGATACATAGAGCTTCCTTCTACGCCGGAAGCTTTTGGACCGATTGTCACGATATCCGAAAGGTTTCCTCTTTCAAGCGCTATAAGCGCCGTCATAATCTTTGTGGTGCTTGCCATGGGCAGCTTTTCGTTTTCATTTTTGGCATACACGATTTTACCCGTTGCGTACTCCAAAACCACCGCACTTTTTGCAGAAACAGACGGTTCTTCAGCCCGTACCGGCATCGAAAGAAAAATCACGCATAATATGACAATATATTTTTTCATAAACACACCCCCATACCTAAATATATGGGGGTGTGTGAAAAATATGAAACTCTAACTACTTCAAATTATTTGCCACATACAAATTCGAAATCCTCTTCGATTTCTTTAGACGGTTTCGGCGACAAGAGCGAAACTGCAATAATGAAAATGGAAGAAATGATAAATGCAGGAAGCAGCTCGTAAATTGCAAATGCACCGCCGAGCTTGCTTATGCAAAGCTTCCAGATAAACACAGAAGCCGCACCACTTACCATACCGGCTACAGCACCTTCCTTGGTTGTTCTCTCCCAGAAAAGGGAGAACAGCATCAAAGGACCAAAAGTAGCACCAAAACCTGCCCATGCAAAGGATACAATTTTAAAGATAACACTCTTTTCATCCAGTGCAATAATAGTTGCAATAACAGCAATCAAAAGAAGAGTAATTCTGGAAACCACCATAACCTGTTTGTCAGATGCTTTTTTATTGAAAATCCCCTGATAAATATTTTTTGCAAATGCAGAAGCTGCAATCAAAAGATAGGAGTCGGAAGAGCTGATTGTAGCTGCCAAAATACCTGCCATTACAAAGCCTGCTAAAAGTGCAGGAAGCGAGCTTGTCGCAAGCGTGATAAAAATATTTTCTGCGGATGTGGAAGAAAGATGCGTGGTCGGGAAAAGCTGTCTGCCCACAATACCGATAAACACCGCAACTGCAAGGGAAATTATAACCCAAATCATAGCAATTCTTCTGGACTGCCTCAGTTCCTTTTCTTCACGGATTGCCATAAAGCGAAGGAGTACCTGCGGCATACCGAAATAACCAAGGCCCCATGCAAGCATAGAGAGGATTGTAAGCCATCCATAATCAGCAGCTGCACCGAAAACAGGTTTTCCTGCTTCTACAATCTGCTGTCCGTCGGCACTAAGTGTTGGTGTGGCAAGTCCGAAAAGTTCAAAGAAACCGGGAATCGCTTTTGCATTTTCAATAACCGTGCCAAAACCGCCAGCACTGATGGTACTTACCGCTACAATTACAACAAGCGCAATAATCATAACTATACCCTGCATAAAGTCAGATGCACTCTCTGCAAGAAACCCACCTAAAAGCGTGTAAATCAATACAAAAACAGCACCAACGAGCATCATGGATATATAAGGTGTTCCAAACAATGTGGAGAAAAGCTTACCGCATGTTACGAAGCAGCTTGCCGCGTAAACAGTAAAGAAAATCAAAATAAAGAGAGCCGCAAGTGTGAGAATGACCTTCTTCTCTTCACGGAAACGATTAGAGAAAAATTCAGGAAGGGTAATGGCGTTATTCGCTCTAATGCTATATCTGTGCAGTCTTTTAGAAACGAACAGCCAGTTTAAATATGTACCGATTGCAAGACCGATAGCCGTCCACGCAGCATCAGCAAGCCCGCACCAGTATGCAACGCCCGGCAGACCCATCAAAAGCCATCCGCTCATATCTGACGCTTCCGCGCTCATCGCTGCCACCCACGGACCTAAAGAACGCCCACCGAGATAATAGTTCTCGGAGCTCTTATTCGCCCGCTTTGTAAATGCGATTCCGATAGCGATAACAATAGCCATATATATTACCATTGCTAAGAGAATCTGAAATGTTTGTCCCTGCATAATATAACCTCCAAAATGTATTTTTAGTCATTATAGCATATTTTCGAGCAAGATGCAACAAAAATTATAAATTTATCGCCTACGCCGTTCTTATCCGCTTTTATGGCACAACGACACGGGCAGATGCCCGACACTTGCCAGTAAAATAAATTGGATACTTTTCGCATATTATTTTTTAAAACAAAGAAATTTGTCCGTCATCATCCGGTGTTTCTTCCGATGCCGGATAATAGCCGCCGGAAGGAATATTTTTGCTCCTATACTGCATGGTTTCTTCGGTCGCAAGCGCCATTTGGGAAAGCGTGTGTCCTTTTCGCATACGCATTACCTGAACACCTTGGGTTCCTCTTGTACTCTTCGGTTCTAAATCCTCTGTATGGAACGTAAGAAGCTTACCCGAAGTGCTGTAAAGCGTTACTGCCGTGTTTTCAGAAATGTATAAAACATTTATAAGCGGAGAAGCGCCGCTGTAAGCATTGGTCAGCTTTTTGCGGTTAAGCTTTGTGGCATAGCTTTCCATTTCTGTTTTTGCCACCTTTCCGTTTTCAAACCCAAACAGCATATAGCCTGTATATTTATCGGTGGGCACAGCGTAAACAATCCTCTCATCATCGGAAAGTCCCAAAATATTCGGCAAAAATGCGCCAAGGGCACTTGCTTTGCAATCTGCCACATCCGAAAGGCGCAGTTTATAAACATTTTGTCTGTTACTGAAGAGAAGAATGTCCCAGCGGTTGGAAGCTTCGAACTCCGAAATAATTTCATCATCTTCCTTTAGCTTTTGCTCCGCAGCCGAGCGGAGAGAAACAAGAGAAATTTTTTTCAGGTAATTCTCACGGGTAAAGAAGATTTTTAAGTTATAATCCTCAATCTCCTCTACCTCCGCGATGGTTTCAACATCCTCGCCTGCAACGATTTCTGTTTTTCTGTCCTTACCGAATTTCTTCGCCGTTTCTTTAAGAGAAGCGATAATCAGCTTTTTCACTTCGCTGTCATGGGCTAAAATGTAGGAAAGCTTTTCTATTTCTTCGGCGAGGGCATCCGTTTCGGCAGTACGCTTTAATATATACTGTTTATTTAAATTGCGAAGCTTTATTTCTGCAACAAATTCTGCCTGTACTTTATCAATTCCAAAGCCCTCCATGAGATTAGGAATAACCATATCATCCGATTCTGTTTCCCGCACGATACGGATAGCTTTATCGATGTCCAGAAGGATTTTTTTAAGGCCCAGAAGAAGATGCAGCTTATCCTTCTTATTCTTTATATCAAATTCCAATCGGCGGCAAATACAGGTCTTACGAAATGCCGTCCATTCTTTCAGAATTTCGCGAACACCCATTACCCGCGGCTGCCCGCCTATCAAAATATTAAAGTTACAACTGAAAGAGTCCTCAAGGGTTGTCATCTTGAAAAGACGCATCATCAGCTTATCGGGGTCAGTGCCGCGTTTAAGGTCTATGGTAATCTTAAGACCACCAAGGTCTGTTTCATCACGAATATCTGTAATTTCACGAATTTTATTGTTTTTGATAAGCTCTACAACCTTATCTATGACAACCTCTGTCGCTGTAGTGTACGGAATTTCATAGATTTCAATACAGTTATTTTGTTTATCATACGTATACTTTGCACGAAGGCGGAAGCTTCCTCGACCGGTTTCGTAAATCCGCTCCATTTCAGCTTCGTTTAAAATAAGATATGCACCGGTAGAAAAATCAGGTGCAGGCATAAGGGCACGAATATCTGCCTTTTCATTCTTAATAAACGCAATGGTTGCCTCGCAAAGCTCGCGAAGATTAAAGCTACATATGTTGCTTGCCATACCAACAGCAATACCTTGATTGGGATTTACCAAAATCGTAGGAAAAGTGACGGGCAAAAGCACAGGTTCCTTCATCGTCCCGTCATAGTTATCCATAAAATCAACCGTATTTTTATCAATTTCTCCAAAAAGCTCATTGCAAATAGTGTCCAGCTTTGCTTCCGTATAACGTGGTGCGGCATATGCCATATCACGGCTGAATTGCTTACCGAAGTTTCCCTTCGAGTCCACAAACGGATGGAGAAGTGCTTCATTTCCCGAGGTAAGACGTACCATCGTTTCATAAATTGCCGCATCACCATGGGGATTAAGCTTCATGGTTTGTCCGACAATATTGGCAGATTTCGTCCTTGTGCCCGTGATAAGCCCCATTTTATACATTGTGTATAAAAGCTTTCGGTGCGAAGGTTTAAACCCATCAATTTCCGGAATGGCACGTGAAATAATTACGCTCATAGCGTAAGGCATGTAGTTTTTTTCCAAAGTGTCGGTAATTTGCTGTTCAATCGGCGGATTGTTCATCCTTTTGCCTCCATTTCAAAAGTTTCAGAGAGCCACAAGGCACAGTCCTTTGTCCACATGCAGGTCACAGGTATATCTTCCGCAAGACCTTTGCCGTGTCCCCCATTCGGGTAAATATGCAAAGAAAACGGTACGTTCTTTTCTTTAAGGGTTTTAGCAAGAAGCAAGCTGTTTTCGCACGGCACACCCGCATCGGGTGCTGTATGCCAGATGAACATGGGGGGTGCTTCTTCCGTTACAATATTCTCGCCTGAGAAACGTTTTCGCATTTCCCAGGTTGCTTCCTCACCCAGAAAGCGTTGCATACTGCCTTGATGATGAAAGCTTACAAACGAAATCACAGGATAGCACAAAATAGCCAAATCCGGTCTTGAAGACACAGTGTCCACAGGGTCATTTACATCCAGCTCTGCATCCATATGCCGAAGTGCCGTCATGCACGCAAGATGGCCACCTGCAGAAAAACCTAGAACGCCGATTTTATTCGGATCAACACCAAATTCTGCTGCGCGATACCGTACAAGCCGAACAGCTCGAAGTGCATCTCCAAGTATTGCACGGTATGTATATGGTTCCACACGATATTCCAAAACAAAGGAGTTTATACCGATGCTGTTAAGCCAGCGCGAAATCGGTTCTCCCTCATGATTTGCCCGACCATGATACCCGCCGCCGGGAAATACGATCACACAAGGGTGCACTTCCCCGTCATTTAACAGATAAGGCACAAGTGCCGGCTCTTCTTGCCCATATTCTTTTTTAAAATAAGGTGTCTCCTTTTCCCAAAGTTTAATCATTTTTCTTCTCCATTTCAAAAATTTCGTAAAGCCAAGCGCCGCAAGCTGAAGGCCATGCACAAGCCATCGGAATTTCTTTTGCCAAATTCTTTCCGTGACCGCCGAAAGGATATACATGAAGCGCAAACGGAACGCGCTTTGCACGTAGTGCCATTGCCATATTCAGCGCATTTTCAACGGGAACTGCCGGGTCATCCGCCGCATGCCAGATAAACATAGGCGGTGTATCCTCCTTTACAAGCTGCTCTGCAGAAAATTTATGCCGCATTTCCGCTGTGTTTTCTTTTTCCCCAAGGAAATTGGATGCCGAACCGCCATGATGATACTGTTCAAACGAAGCCACAGCATAGCAGGGTACAGCCAAATTCGGTTTCGAGGATACACTATCTATCGGGTCGGAAGCATCAAGCTCCGCATCCCCATACCGAAGTGCCGTCATATACGCAAGATGTCCGCCAGCCGAAAACCCGAGTACCCCGATTTTTTCAGGATCAATGCCAAACTCTTTCGCGCGATAACGTACAAGACGAACGCTACGAAGCGCGTCCCCTAAGATAGCCGGATATGTATACGGCGTAAGACGATATTCAAGCACAAAAGAGTGAAACCCAAGGCTATTGAGCCACTCTGAAACCTGTTCGCCTTCGTGATGCGCACGATGGTGATACCCGCCGCCGGGAAATACAATCACACAAGGGTGCACTTCCCCGTCATTTAACAGATAAGGAACAAGCGCCGGCTCTTCCTGCCCGAATTCCGGTTCGAAATACGGTGCTCCGTTTTCCCAAAGTTTAATCTTGTCCATGTTTTTCAGCCTCCAGTTCTTGTTTTAAAAAGTGAAATACCGCTTTTACGGTTTTTTGGCGTACGTCATTTCTTTCACCTGAAAGGCGAAGGGCATATGTCTTTGTTCTGTCTGCCATAGAAATCCCGACGTATACAAGCCCTACCGGCTTACGGCTGCTTCCGCCACCGGGACCTGCAATCCCCGTGGTGCTGATGCCTATATCGGTGCCTGCCCGTTTTTTTACTGCTTCTGCCATCTCCGCCGCCGTTTCAGGGCTTACCGCGCCATGCAATTTTAAAGTTTCTTCCTTTACGCCGAGGCGTATTTTGGCTGCGTTGGCATAGGTTACAGCCCCTTCCAGATAAACAGATGAAATCCCTGCAAAATCCGTAAACGCCGCACCGAGCATGCCGCCTGTGCAGGACTCTGCCGTGGCAACTGTTTTACCTGTTTTTAACAGAAAGTCAATCACTTTATTTTGGTCACACATCTACATACACCGTTTCCTCAATTGCTTTTTTGATAAGGCCTTCGGTATCAATAAGGGCTTCCGATTCCAGAATTTTTTCCAGACGCGGCTTAGTTGTGGGATGCTTCGGCACAAAAATGGTACAGCAATCCTCATACGGCAATATGGACGTTTCATAACTATCAATTTTCCGTGCCATTGCAATAATATCTTCTTTATCCATGCCGATAAGCGGACGGAAGCAGGGTACGGAGGCACATGCATCCGTAACACCGATTGCCTCTAAAGTTTGACTTGCAACCTGCCCAAGGCTCTCACCCGTAACCACCGCACCTGCATTTGTATTTTTCGCAATTTCACAGGCAATACGCATCATCATACGCCGCATTAAAATAGTCAAATGCTCTGCAGGGCATTTTGCTTTCATCTGGAGCTGCTGCTCGGTAAAGGGCACAATATGCACGCGCATACCGCCTGTATACCTTGCCAAAATTCTGGCAAGATCCAAAACCTTTTCCTTCGCTTTCTCGCTTGTAAACGGTGGCGAGAAGAAATGAACAGCATCCATGCATGTTCCTCTTCTTGCCATCATATAGCCGGCAACCGGACTATCAATCCCGCCGGACAAAAGGAGCATAACCTTTCCGGCAGACCCTGTAGGCATACCGCCGGGGCCTTTCAGCTTATTTGCATACACATAGGCGCCCGCCTCGCGAATCTCAACATTTACACAAATTTCAGGCGCACGCACATCCACCCGAAGCGCAGGATGTGCAGATAAAATAACGCCGCCAATTTCCGCACTTACTTCGGGGGACTTTAAGGGATACGTTTTATCCGCCCGTTTCGTTTCCACCTTAAAGGTCTTCCCTGCCGCAAAATTAACATAGGAAAGAACGGTTTTTCCGATAGACTCCATATCTTTTTCGCAAACTGCAGCGCGAATTACATATACAATGCCGAAAACACGCATGATTTTCTGCATCAGTCCATCCACGTCCGCGCCTTCACGCGGCTCGGCATAAATGGTTGCGCGGGATTTATATACACGCGCCTCCTCCCCAACTGCATCACGAATGTTTTTTACCAGTTTATCCTCAAAAATATGACGGTTTAATCCTTTTAATATAATTTCCCCATACTTAATTAAAATAATTTCTTTCATTATCTTCTCCTTACTCCGAGTGCCATATACAGCATCGGGATTGTGGATTTTAAAACGCGGATGGTTTCTTCAATCTCCTCTTCCGTATTTTCATCCGAAAGGCTAAAACGAACACCGCTGTCAGGATGAGAAGCGCCCATGGCACGAAGCACGTAGCTTTTCTCAGAACGGGCACCTGCGCATGCCGACCCGCCGGATACGCATATCCCTGCATTCGAGAGCGCGTTTGTAACAACTTCCGCCGGCACTTCCCCGAAGGACACATTTATTATATTGGAAAGCCTTCCTTCCGGGCTGTTTATCTCTGCATATTCAATTTCCCGTATGCCGCAAAGCAGCTTTTCGGAAAGCATTTGCACTTTTTCCATATCCCGCGTTTCTTCACACGCAGCCGCCATAGCCGCAATTGCCGGCAGATTTTCTGTTCCGGGACATATATCCCGCTCCTGTCCGCCGCCATAAATCACAGGCGAAAGCGTCACGCCCTTTCGAACATACAGCGCACCCGCCCCGCGAATTCCATGAATTTTATGGGCACTTACGCTAACCAAATCCGCACCCCAGCTTTCCGGCAAAACAGGTAGTTTCCCAAAAGACTGTACACAATCCGTATGCAAAAGTGCTTTCGGGCACACAGCCTGCATTCGCGCCTTCAGCTTTTCCACCGGCATTATAGCACCCGTTTCGTTATTGACATGCATCACACTTACAAGCACGGTATCTTCTGTCAGCGCCTCGCTAATTGCTTCTTCACATACGATACCGTTTTTATCAGGATTTACATATTTGACACAAATCCCCTTTTTTTCAAGTGCCAGACAAACATTTTTAACCGCGGGGTGTTCAATCGCCGTTGTAACAACCGTGCCACCTCGTTTTATGCTGACTGCACCTTGCACCGCCAAATTATCTGCCATGGTGCCGCCACCGGTAAATATAATGTTCCCCGGCTCCGTATGCATTTTTTTTGCTACTGCCATGCGGGCTTTCTTTAAAATGAGTGCCGCCTCCGCACCGCGCGCATGCACAGACGAAGGGTTGCCGTACGATTTTTCCGCTACCTCCAAGAAAGCTTTTATAGCATTTTGGGAAGGTTTTGTTGTCGCACTGTTGTCCAGATATATCACGGATATCTCTCCTACTTTCAATACTATACCATAATATCTTATCCCAAACTTTCTTTTTTGTCAAGTTTTTGTTGACAAATGCGTAAAAAAATGGAATAATATCTGTATACTACGAAAACAAAATTAAAGGAGATGCATATGCACGATATTATTATTGTCGGAGCAGGTCCCGCCGGGCTTTCTGCCGCCCTGTATGCCTGCCGTGCCGGTAAAAAGGTTCTGGTGCTTGAACGAATGACCCCCGGCGGACAGCTTTCTACCATTGATACAATTGAAAACTATCCGCCCATGTCTTCTGTTACAGGGCCTGCGCTTGCCATGCAGTTTTTAGAAACGGCATCTTCATTCGGTGCAGAACTTATCTATGAAGATGTGGTAAAGCTTACTTTAGGAGAAATCAAAACCGTGGAAACCGCCGGAGGAAGTCGTTATGAAGCCCGTGCGCTGATTTTGGCAACAGGAGCCGAACCGCGTCGGCTTGGATTTGAAAATGAAGACCGCCTTCGGGGACGCGGTGTTTCCTACTGCGCCACATGCGACGGGGCGCTGTTTAAAGGGAGCGAGGTTGCGATTGTGGGCGCATCTGCTCACGCTGCCGAGGAAGCACTCTTTTTATCACAGCACGCTTCCCTCGTGCACATGTTATGCCCGAAAAAAGCACCCAAGGCTGTTCTTTCGGCAGAAAATATAAAAGTGTATGAAAATGCTGCCCCCACTGCACTTTTAGAGGAAAACGGCATTTTAACAGGTGTCCAGTATAAACAGGAGAATGAAACGGAAGATACCCTTTTTGTACGCTGCGTATTCATTGCCATTGGGAATGCGCCGGCAAACCGCCTCTGCACTGAAATTTCCCTTACGGAAAAAGGCTATATTCAAACTGACGAAGATATGCTGACAAACGCGCCGGGCGTTTTTGCCGCCGGGGATATTCGGGAGAAAAAGCTCCGGCAAATTGTTACTGCGGCTTCTGACGGCGCAACCGCTGCCGTGAGTGCGCTTCGCTATTTAAAATCCATTTGAGAAAGGAAAAATATAATGAAAAAATTATTTATTGCGCAAGGCGCCGTAGTATGCGGCGAGGTTACACTTGGTGACCGTGTTTCCATCTGGTATAACGCGGTACTTCGCGGTGATATGGCGCCGATTATCATTGGAGACGAAACGAATGTTCAGGAATGTAGCGTTTTGCATGTTTCCGAAAACATACCGCTTGTTTTAGGGAAAGGCGTCACCGTGGGACATGGTGCAATTTTACACAGCTGCACAGTAGGAGATAATTCCCTCATCGGCATGGGTGCCATTATTCTGGACGGCGCGAAAATCGGCAAAAATTGTATTATTGCCGCAGGCGCCCTCGTTACAGGCGGCACGGAAATTCCCGACTGCAGCCTTGTTATGGGCAGCCCCGCAAAGGTACGCCGTGAGATGACGGAGGCTGAAATAGATGCAAACCGCAAGAATGCGGAAGAATATGTGCATTTAATGGAAAAGGAATTGGAATTTTAACTTTTTACAAAAGGAATTTGCGGCTTTTTTGCAAGTTCCTTTTGTATTTTATACCTCGGATTTCACGTTTTTTCTTTACCTCTTTAAATATAAGGAAAAAAGACTTGTATTTTTTTGACTTTCATGCTATAATAAATGAATATAGTATGTCCACTGGAAAGGAAGGATAATTTTGGGTCTTTTACAGAAATTATTTGGGGATTACAGCACCAGAGAAATAAAACGAATTCGTCCCCTTGTAGATAAAATTTTAGCGCTGGAAGAGGAATACCGCGCACTTTCTGACGAACAGCTTACTGCTAAAACCGAGGAATTTAAAACACGTCTTGCAGGCGGCGAAACTACCGACGATATTTTGCCGGAAGCCTTTGCAACCGTTCGTGAAGCGGCTGACCGCGTGCTTGGTATGCGCCACTATCCCGTGCAGATTATCGGCGGTATTGTGCTCCATCAGGGACGAATTGCAGAAATGCGTACCGGCGAAGGCAAAACTCTCGTAGCCACACTTCCCGCCTATTTGAATGCACTCACCGGCGAAGGCGTGCACATCGTTACGGTAAACGATTATCTTGCAAAGCGTGACAGCGAATGGATGGGCAAAATTTATAGATTTTTAGGTCTGTCTGTTGGTCTTGTTGTACCGCAGATGGAAGCACCGGATAAACAAAAAGCATATGCGGCAGATATAACATACGGTACAAATAACGAGATGGGCTTTGACTATCTCCGTGACAACATGGTTATTTATAAGGAAAACATGGTACAACGCGGTCACGCCTTTGCCATTGTGGACGAAGTGGACTCTATTTTAGTTGACGAAGCCCGCACCCCGCTTATTATCAGCGGTGCAGGCGATAAGTCCACCGACCTTTATGAACGCGCCAACACTTTTGTACGGAATTTGCATTGTACACGTATTACAGAAACCGACACAAAATCTCTGGATGAAGACCCGAACGCGGATTATATCGTTGACGAAAAGGCAAAAACCGCAACGCTTACCGCCCGCGGCACAAAACGCGCCGAACAGTTTTTCGGGCTTGAAAATCTGGCTGACCCTGAAAATATGACGATATCCCATCATATCAATCAGGCACTTAAGGCACACGGTACAATGTTTCGGGATAAGGAATACGTTGTAAAAGACGGCGAAGTTCTGATTGTAGATGAATTTACAGGGCGTATTATGGTGGGACGCCGTTACAGCGACGGACTGCATCAGGCAATTGAAGCCAAGGAAGGCGTAAAGGTAGAAAGAGAAAATAAAACACTTGCCACCATTACCTTCCAGAATTACTTCCGTCTTTATAAAAAGCTTTCCGGTATGACCGGTACAGCCAAAACGGAAGAAACGGAATTCCAGACAATTTACAAGCTGGATGTAGTGGAAATTCCCACAAACCGCGGTCTTGCCCGTCAGGATTTACCGGACCGTGTTTATAAAACCGAGCAGGCAAAGCTTGAGGCAGTTGTCAACCAAATTGAAGAGCTGCACAAAACAGGGCAACCTGTTTTGGTGGGTACTATTACCATTGAAAATTCTGAGCGACTCAGCGCCATGCTCCGCCGCCGCGGTATAAAGCACGAGGTGTTAAACGCGAAGTATCACACGCGCGAAGCACAGATTATTGCACAGGCTGGCAAAAAAGGTGCTGTTACCATTGACACCAATATGGCGGGACGCGGTACCGATATTATGCATGGCGGTAACGCAGAATATCTTGCCAAAAGTGACATGGCGAGAATGGAAATCGAGGATAGGCTTATAAATGAGGCTACAGGCTTTGCAGAAACTGCGGACGAAGATATTTTAGAAGCACGCCGCATTTATAAAGAGCTTTACGACAAGCACAAAACCGTTGTAGATGCAGAACATGAAGAGGTAGTCGCGCTTGGCGGTCTTTATATTATCGGTACCGAACGCCATGAATCGCGCCGTATTGACAATCAGCTTCGCGGTCGAAGCGGTCGTCAGGGTGACCCCGGCTCTTCCTGCTTCTTTATCTCTCTGGAAGATGATTTGATGCGTCGCTTCGGCTCCGACCGTATTGCTGCAGTTGTAGATGCGCTGGGGCTTCGGGATGATGAGCCTATTGAGCATAACATGCTTTCCAAAGCAATTGAAAACGCACAGCGGAGAGTGGAAGGAAACAACTTCCAGATTCGTCGGACAGTACTGCAATATGACGATGTTATGAATACACAGCGTGAAAAAATCTACGCGCAAAGACAAGATGTTCTAAGCGGTGGAAATTTACGCGACACGATTTTGAAAATGCTGGAAACCACCATAGACAGTATGATGGATATATATGTTTCCGATGCCATTGACCCGGATGAATGGAACTGGACGGGGCTTTGCGAATTCTTCGGGTCCATCTTTGCACCCATCACCTTTACCGAAGAACAAAAGAAAACTATGGAACGGGATGAACTGCATAAAGGACTTTTGGACTTTGCACGCGCCTTGTATAACGCAAAAGAGCAGGAAATCGGTTCAGAAGCCATGCGAGAGCTTGAACGTGTTGTTCTTCTTCGTGCCGTAGATACCCGCTGGATGGCGCATATTGATGATATGGATCAGCTTCGCCAAGGGGTTGGACTTCGCGCTTATGGACAGCATGACCCGATTGTGGAATACAAAACCATTGGTTTTGATATGTTTGAAGAAATGATACAGAGCATACGGGAGGATACCGTGAAGGTTGTTCTGCATGCAAATTTGACAAGACCGCCGCAAAGACAGGAAGCTGCCCCCCCTGCTACCTTAAGCCACGGCAGCAGCGAGCCCGGCTCGCGTACTGTCAGAAAAGAGGCTAAGGTTGGCAGAAACGACCCGTGTCCCTGCGGCAGTGGTAAAAAATACAAAAAGTGCTGCGGACAATAATAGAGAGGATGAAATGAAATGCTTGAATACGAGCAGTACAGACTGGATCTCGCTGCAATGGAAAGCGAGGTAACCGATTTATATGAGGCACTGGGCATTGCGCGCGACCGCACATCTCTTGCACAGCTGGAAGAGCAATCCGCCGCGCCCGGTTTTTATGATGACATGGAAGCCTCACAGAAGGTTCTGCAAAAAATCAAAGGATTAAACACTAAGATTGGTGCTTTCGAGAGTTTGAAAACAGGCTGGGAGGATGCTTCTACCCTTGTAGAACTTGCCATCAGCGAATCGGATGACACGCTTTTAGATGAAATTCGTTCTGCGTATGACGCGCTTCGGCAAACACTTGATAAAATGCGTCTGGACGCACTTTTAAGCGGACCATATGACAAAAACAACGCCATTTTAACGCTGCATGCAGGTGCCGGCGGTACAGAAGCACAGGACTGGGCAGAAATGCTGCTTCGTATGTATCAGCGCTTTGCCGAACGCCGTGGCTTTACTGTCAGCGTGCTGGATTTCTTATCCGGTGATGAAGCGGGCATTAAAAGTGCAACCATTCTTATTGAGGGGCTCAATGCTTATGGCTATTTAAAATGCGAAAAAGGTGTGCATCGTCTTGTTCGTATTTCTCCCTTTGATGCTTCCGGCAGAAGACATACCTCTTTCGCCTCTTTGGAAGTTATGCCGGAAATCGATGATGACATTGACGTACAGATTAATCCGGAAGATATCCGTGTGGACACGTATCGTTCCAGCGGCGCAGGCGGACAGCATATCAATAAAACCGACTCTGCTATTCGTATCACGCACATTCCCACAGGTGTTGTTGTTGCCTGTCAAAACGAGCGTTCGCAGCACCAAAACCGCGAAACGGCAATGAAGATGCTTAAATCGAAGCTTTTAGAGATTGCGGAACGGGAACAAAAAGAAAAAATTGAGGATATCAAGGGCGTGCAAAAAGAAATTGCATGGGGTAGCCAGATTCGTTCCTACGTCTTCCATCCCTATAGTATGGCAAAGGACCACCGCACAAACTTTGAAGTCGGTAACATTGGGGCTGTGATGGACGGCGATATTGACGAATTTATCAATGCGTATCTTAAAGCCGCAAACCTTGGTGAACTAAATTTAAAATAGCAAAAACCAGATTTCATTTCGCTTAAAACAAGGCATTGTTTTGAGATATAAAAGATAAAATGGAGGTAAAACAAATGAAGAAAAAACTGATCGCACTTTCCCTGGCAACATTATTAACCCTTCCCATGGCAATGGTGGCAGCGGAGCCTGCAACCGAAATCGCACCTTCCTTCCCTGCCTTATATACTTCGGCAGGACTCACACCGGAGTACGCGGCACCTATTTCCCGTGCTGCATTTTCCATGCTGACATTTGAAGCCTTCCGCAATATTAATGGCGGTATCTTCCCCCAGATGGAAGCCAAAAACATCTTTTCGGATGTCGGAGATGCACCCGAAGATATGTTCGTAGTAATGCTCTACGGTATGGGTGTTGTAAATGGTGTAGGAACGGATTCCTTTGCGCCCCGCAGAAATATCACCCGTGAGGAAGCATGCACCATGTTGACGCGTGCACGCTTGCGCCAGAATCCCGATTTATATACCGAGATTATTGCCGCAACAAGCCAAATCGAGTCCATCGAAGGTGCAAGTGATGTCAATACCTGGGCAAAGGAAAGCGTTGCGTACATGTACAGCTTAGGTGTTCTTCCGCTTAAAGATGGAAGCCTCGCGCCCGGTGCAGAAATGACCACAGAGGAAGCCATGCTTCTTTGCACAGCATTTATAAACGCATAATCAAAACGGGCAGGCGCCCCCATCGCCCGATATAAAAAAGGGGCAGAAGGAGAAACATACATATGTACTATCTTGCAATTGACATTGGTGCGTCCAGTGGTCGCCATATTTTAGGCAGCGTACAAGACGGAAAAATTGTAATTGAAGAGGTGTACCGCTTTAAAAACGGAAACGTAAAGCGAAACGGACATCTTTGTTGGGAGCTTGACCGCTTATATGCCGAAATTAAAAACGGTATGAAAAAATGTGCCGAACTCGGCAAAAAACCCGCCTATATGGGCATTGACTGCTTTGGTGTTGACTTTGTTCTTTTAGACGAAAATAACACCATTTTAGGGGATACAGTTGCCTACCGCGACACTCGTACGGACGGGATGCCGGAAGCAGTTTATGAAAAAATCCCTTATGAAACCTTGTATGCCCGCACAGGTATACAGACCCAGCGCTTTAATTCTATTTATCAGCTTTACAGCATTAAGAAAACAAGTGATAATCTGGAAAAAGCGGAGCGGTACCTGCATCTTGCAGAATACTTTAACTTCCTCCTGACAGGGGTACAGATGAATGAATTTACTGTTTCCTCCACCGCACAGCTGTTAAATGCCGAATCGCAGGATTTTGATTCGGAAATTTTGGCAAAGCTCGGCTTCCCTGCCAAAATATTTGCAAAGCCCGAAATGCCGGGTACAATTGTTGGCAAGCTGACGGCGGACGTTATGGCAGAAACAGGTCTTGACTGCACCGTGATGCTTGCGCCTGCCCATGATACAGCTTCTGCTATTATGGCAGTACCCACCATGGAGCCTTGCATGTACATAAGCAGCGGCACATGGTCTTTAATGGGTACTTTACTTCCCAAAATGAACGGAAGCGCAGAAGCCAGAAATGCGGGGCTTACCAACGAAGGCGCGCATGACGGTCAGGTTCGATTCCTGAAGAATATTATGGGGCTCTGGATTATTCAGTCTATCAAAAAGGAATTAAATGATGAATACTCCTTTGGTCAGCTTTGTGAACTGGCAATGGCTTCAGATTATGCAGGAAAAATTGACGTAAATGATGATATGTTTCTTGCCCCTGAAAGTATGATGGATGCAATCCGCACGTATCTTTTAGGCAAAGGAGAGCCGGCACCGGCTTCCCTTGGAGATACTCTGCATTGTGTTTATCACAGCCTTGCCCAAAGCTATGGTGATACTGTACGGGAAATTGAGCAAATCACAGGCAATACATATGACGCTATTCATATCATCGGCGGCGGTTCACAGGATGGATATTTAAATCGCCTTACTGCAGAATATACAGGCAAAACTGTTTATGCAGGTCCTACAGAAGCCACCGCTATCGGCAATCTCCTTTGCCAGATGCTTGCAGCGGGTGAATATAAGGACCTTGCGACAGCCAAAAATGCCGTTGCCAAATCCTTCCCTATTCAAAAAATTTGACAAAATGGTTTTAAATATAGCTTCTTACTATCCACCTTACTTATTTAAGTACGCTTCCACAAATTCAAGCTTATATTCAAAACTGTATTAACTAAGTAAAAACCGACCTCCCAATCGTTAGATTTTCTTTCTGGCTTTTGGGAGATCGGTTCATTTTTGCTTCATTATTTTAGTTATTCTTTTTTAGAATAAGGACCATTTAATATGCGTGTTGGATTTAAGGTCATACAATGCGGGCACGAGAGATATCGAAGGTCATACCAACGACCGCATTGTGTACATTTGATTCTATCCGGTAAAAACTTTCCAATCAAAACAAGAACGATGATTATAAGCCCAACAATTCCAACGGTAAGACAGAAATAAAAAAGCTTATCTATGCGGTCTGCCAATACCTGATAATAATCGAAATATGTAAGAACTGTTTCCGCCATAAGTTCAGAATTTACTGCGACTTGGTATTCAATCAACACACACGATACACCCATAACCCCCATTAAAAACAAGACAATTCCAAATACAATTAACATAAAAGCCTCCTAAAATAAAAAAGTGTGTGACCCTGACCGTTACCGGTACCGAAGCCACACACCGAAAAACGCAGTGACTCCGATTGTCAAGGTTTGCAACACACTTGAATATAATCATAAGAACTCTTATCAAAAACAGAGGAATGACCAATCAGAGTGTACGCTTTTACCATAGCGTACCCCCTGTTTTCGATAATTATTCATTATCCTATATTCATATGTGTGTTGCAGTTCTTATTCTACCACATATCCCACTTTTTTGCAAGGAATTTTCAACATAAAACAAAAAAGATTTCAGCAAAAAGCCGAAACCTTGTTTGTTTTATAAAATTATTATGCAGCTGAAAGAAACTTTCTCTTTCCCCTTTATTTCTCAAAGGTCATGCTACCGAAAAATTCAGGTCTGTGAAAATCAGGCGATTCGATTTCCACCGGGCTCCACATACCATAGTGCTCATATTTCGTAAAGTCACCGCATTTAAAGAGGTTTGCGCGAAGTCCGTCAGAAATAATATCGAGGTCGCCGTAGTACTTCTTTGTAAGCGCGAAGGGAATGCGGTACTCCATTGTCCACATATCGGCAGAATAGTTTTCTGCATCTTTTACAGAAGGTGTAATCTGCATGAATTCATCTGTGACATCTACGCTTTCTCTGCCGTCACGCACAGGACCAAAGCCGATAAGCTGTGCGCCCAGCACGTTTGTTTCAATATTAAAGAAATTGGGGCTGGAATTCGGACGGAAGAAGAATTCAACACAGCTATCTTCATACACATTGTCCCCTCTGTTTTTATGCGTACCGCGAATTTCCGTTTCATACGCCCAGAATTTAATATAAATAGCTTCACTATCATAACAAAGCGCAGCGCATACCCGCGGAGCATAGCCATTATCCATCCATAAGTAGGTGTCAATCTCCGCTTTGGGTATGTTATCCCAAGCGTCGGGTTTTGAATCCACTTTCTTAATGCAATACTCTTTCATCATTATCCTCCAAAATAATTTTTTATTTTATCTGAGAATTTCTGTTTGTTCTTATAGTTTTTCATGCCCGTGGCATCGGCGAACTTTTTAAGAAGTTCCTTTTGCGGTGCGGACAGGTTTTTCGGTACTTCTATCTGGACATATACAAGCTGGTCTCCGCGACCGCGTCCGTTAATATGGGGGATTCCCTGTTCACGAAGACGGAATACTGCACCCGTCTGCGTGCCCTCCGGCACGGTATACCGTACCTTGCCGTCCAACGTGGGCACTTCCATTTCGGCACCCAGCGCCGCTTCTGCAAAGGTAATCGGCATGTGACAAATTACGTCGTCCCCCCGTCTTTGGAAAAGCGGATGTTCTTTTACGCTGATTTGCAAAATAACATCCCCTGCGGGGCCTCCGCGTTTCCCATGGTCACCTTCGCCACGAATGGAAATTGCCTGCCCGTCTGCAATGCCGGCGGGAATTTTCACACTGATAGTACGGTCATGCCGTACCTGCCCGTAGCCCTGACAACGCGAGCAAGGCTCTTTGATGATTTTACCCGTACCGCGACAGGCATCACATGTTCTGGCGGTGCTCATAAAGCCCATGGACATACGCACCTGCCCTGTGCCACGACAGGTCGGGCACGTTTCGGGCTGTGTGCCCTTTTTCGCACCACTACCGCTACATTCATCACAATTTTCCATGCGAATAACGCGAATGGTTTTTTCTGTTCCAAAAGCGGCTTCTTCAAAGGTTATGGTGATATTTTGCTGAATGGTTCTTCCCTTTTCTGCGCGATTTTGCCGTGCTCTTCCGCCGCCAAAGCCGCCGCCGAAAATACTGCCGAAAATATCCTCCATGTCAATGCCGCCAAAACCGCCAAAGCCGCCGGCACCATACCCTGCACCGCCGCCTGCAGAGGGGTCTACCCCCGCATGACCGAACTGGTCATACCGACTTCTCTTTTCAGGGTCACTCAGGACTTCATAGGCTTCATTGACTTCCTTGAATTTCCCTTCTGCTTCGGGGTTATCTTTATTAAGGTCCGGATGAAATTCCTTCGCTTTTCGCCGAAACGCTTTTTTCAGTTCATCCTCGCTTGCGCCCTTCTGTACCCCAAGCACCTCGTAATAATCTCTTTTTGCCATAGCTTACTCCTACTGCGTATGGGCGGCCATTCGGCCGCCCAGTTGTGTTTTCTTATTTATCGTCGTCTACCACTTTATAGTCTGCGTCATATACGTTCTCGCCGCCAGGTGCTGCACCTGCGTCTGCGCCCATATCCGCACCCGGTGCGCCGCCCGGATTAGCGTTTTGATAAAGCTTTGCGGAAATCTCATAAAATTTCTGATTTAAGGCTTCCGTTGCCGCTTTAATCGCTTCGGTATCTGTACCCTTTAAGGCTTCCTTCAGGCTATCTACAAGAGGCTGTACCGCGCTCTTATCTTCTTCGGAAAGCTTATCCCCAAGGTCATTCATGGTCTTTTCCGTTTGGTATACAAGCTGGTCACCGGCGTTGCGAACGTCGATTTCCTCTTTCTTTTTCTTATCTTCCTCAGCGTACTTTTCTGCTTCCTTTACTGCCTTATCAATTTCTTCATCAGAAAGATTGCCGGAGGCGGTGATGGTAATATCCTGCACGTTTCCTGTGCCCATGTCCTTAGCGGAAACATGTACGATACCGTTTGCGTCGATATCGAAGGTAACTTCAATCTGCGGAACACCGCGGGGCGCTGCCGGAATATTATCCAGAGAGAAGCGACCGAGTGTCTTATTATAGGCTGCCATTTCTCTTTCGCCCTGCAAAACATGAATTTCAACGCTTGTCTGCCCGTCTGCTGCTGTAGAGAAAATCTGGCTCTTCTTTGTGGGAATGGTGGTATTTCTGTCAATCAGCTTTGTAAATACACCGCCGAGGGTTTCAAGACCCAGAGAAAGCGGCGTAACATCAAGAAGTACCAAATCCTGTACGTCACCGGCTAAAACGCCTGCCTGAATGGCTGCACCTACGGCTACGCATTCATCGGGATTGATGCCCTTATGGGGTTCTTTTCCGGTAAGTGCCTTAACAGCTTCATATACTGCCGGAATACGGCTGGAACCGCCAACCATCAGAACCTTATCTACCTGACTGCCCGTAAGACCTGCCTGCTGCAGCGCATCGCGGGAGGGGCCCATGGTCTTTTCAACAAGGTCTGCGGTGATTTCGTTAAACTTTGCGCGGGTAAGCGTCATATCCAGATGCTTAGGGCCGGAGCCGTCTGCTGTGATAAACGGCAGATTTATGTTAGAGGTTGTAACACCGGAAAGCTCAATTTTTGCTTTTTCAGCGGCTTCCTTCAGGCGCTGCATTGCCATCTTGTCATTTTTAAGGTCAATGCCCTGTTCCTTCTTAAATTCATCACAAATATATTCAATAATTCTTTCATCAAAGTCATCGCCGCCGAGACGGTTATTACCGCAGGTAGCCAAAACTTCGAAAACGCCGTCACCAATTTCCAAAATCGAAACGTCAAAGGTACCGCCGCCAAGGTCATAAACCATAATTTTCTGGTCGGTGTCCTTATCCATGCCGTAGGCAAGCGCTGCAGCGGTAGGCTCGTTGATGATACGAAGCACTTCAAGACCTGCAATCTTACCAGCATCCTTGGTTGCCTGACGCTGTGCGTCGGAGAAGTATGCGGGAACGGTGATAACTGCCTGATTTACGGTGGTGCCAAGATAGCTCTCTGCATCGGCTTTCAGCTTTTGCAGAATCATTGCGGAGAATTCCTGAGGTGTATAGTTCTTGCCGTCGATAGCAACGGTGTTTGAAGTACCCATATCACGCTTAATTGAGCTAATAGTTCTGTCGGGGT
>JAZROH010000007.1:0-6410 GCA_045648645.1 Clostridia bacterium
ACCCAACTCCTTGGCTCACAGAACGACATGGCTACGATCCGACTTCACCTCCATCACCACATGGGTAACCCCTGCCTCTACCATATCGTGCAGCATTTTCTGTAAATCCAGAGATTCAGGCGTCGTACGTGCTGCCGCCTCTACCTTATCCCCGATAATATTCTGGTTTGTACCGATAAGTCCCGTTTTGTATCCCAGTAAATCCAATACCTGTTTAATAAGATATGTGGTTGTTGTTTTTCCGTTTGTGCCGGTAACACCTATGATTTTAAGCGCATCGGCGGGACGCCCGTAAAACTGTGCCCCTACCTCTGCAAGCCCCCGTCTTGTATCGGGACAAACGGCAGTAGGGATGCCCCAATCGCCTTTTTCCTCGGTTAAAACGGCGGCCGCACCTAATTTGACTGCTTTTTCTATATATGCATGCCCGTCAGTGGTAAACCCGCGGACAGCCACGAACAGACTTCCGGGCACTACCTTTCTCGAATCGTATGTAACGGCGGTAATATCTGTATCGCCGCCAAAGAGCGTGTGCTCTGTATTTTTTAATATTTCACTAAGTCGCATTTTGCTCCTCCATTATTTGCCGTGTTCCTTTGGGGATCTTCCCCGTTTATTCATTTCCTGCATAGCGGAATTCCACCTGCACAACCGTGCCCTCGGGTACCTCGCTGCCTGCCGCCGGTTCCTGCCGCATGGCGCGTAAAACCCCTTCCGCATTCAGTTTACCTGTGCCGCGAAGCATAAAGTTTAAATTACTGTTTGCAAGCCCTGCGTTCACTTCCGAAACGCTCAGTCCCACAACGTCCGGCACAATCACCGTTTCCTCTTCTGCACCGCCTGCGTATAATACGCAGATGGCATCGCGGCGTACCGCCGTACCGGCACGGGGCATCTGGCTTTCCACCATATCCTCCGTATTGCCGACAACATGGTATTTAAGTCCTGCAGAAACCAGAATTTTCGCGGCTTCTCCTGCCGTTTTGCCTGTTACATCCGGCATGTTAATATCTGCATCTGCCTGCTCGCCTTCACTGTATTGTCTTTCCACGCCCATATAGCGAAGTGAATCCTCCATTATTCTGCCGACTACTGGCGCAGCAATAAGGCTCCCGTAATATTCCCCTACGGGTTCATCCAGAATAACAATGCACGCAAGCTGCGGGTCGTCTGCGGGCGCAAAGCCAAGAAAGGATGCAACATATTTTCCGTTTCCGCGGGGTTGTTTTTCACTTGTTCCCGTTTTACCGGCAACGCGGTAGCCCTTTACGTACGCATTTTTACCGCCGCCTACAGATACAACGCCTTCCAAAACGTCACACATCGTGCGGCTCGTTTCTGCGGAAACCACCTGCCGCACAACTGTCGGCTCCGTAACTTTCACGGCGTTTCCGTTTTCATCATTGATCTGTTTTACAATATAGGGCTTCATAAGATAACCGCCGTTTGCAAGGGCACTCATTGCCGTAATCATCTGCAGCGGTGTTACGTTAAAGCCCTGCCCGAAAGAACTTGTGGCAAGTTCCAGATCCCGAAATCTCTCTTCTGTAAAGAAAATGCCCTCTGCTTCGCCCGGCAGTTCAAAGCCCGTGGTTTCTCCAAACCCGAAGCTTTTGTAATACTTTCTGAATTTTTCCGCTCCGATACGCGCCCCGATTTCCATAAATACGGGGTTACAGGAATTATGTACGCCCTGTTCGAAGGTTTGCGCTCCGTGCCCCTGTGTTTTGTGGCAGTTAATCGAAACGCCGGAAACCGTTTTGCTGCCGCCGCAGTAAAAACTGTCGTTTATCCCGACAAGATTTTCCTCAAGGGCTGCTGCCGCCACCACAGATTTAAACGTAGAGCCCGGCTCATACGTATCTACAACCGCCTTGTTTCTCCAAAGCTTGTTAAGCTCGGCGGTATATTGCTTTCTGTATTCCTCATCTTCCAGCGCCTCTAGGCTTTCCAAAACTGCGGTGTTTGTCAGGGTCATGGGCTGATTCAAGTCATAATCCGGCTTTGTTGCCATTGCCAGAATTTCGCCCGTTTTCGGATTCATAACAATTGCCGCCGCGCCTTGTTGTACGCCGGTTTCCGCCACAGCCGTTTCCAAATGCTTTTCTACAAAATGCTGAATGGTTTCATCAATCGTCAGCACCAGATCACTGCCCGCAACGGGATCCATGTACTGTTCATATTCATAGGGCATATCCGACCCATTGGCACTTTTCGCCGTAATAATACGACCGGCGCGTCCCTTCAAAACATCATCGTATACGCTTTCCAGCCCCCAAAGTCCCTGATTGTCATCTCCTGTAAAACCGATAACATGCGAGGCAAGACTGCCGTTGGGGTAATAGCGCTTCGTATCGTCATCCAGTCGAATACCGGGGAGCCCCAGGGCACGGATCTCCTCCACCTGTTCTGCTTCTACCCGACGCTTGACAATTTCGTAATAACTGTTTTTCTGTGTTTTGGCATACACGGTATCATAGTCAAGCTCCAGAATTTCCGAAAGGGCACGCGCAACCTCTTCTGCGTTTTTCTCCTCTTTTATGGTCACCGGTACCACACATACCATGTTTGTGCTTGCACTTTGCGCCAGCACCTTCATATTGCGGTCATAAATCGTACCGCGTTTAGAGGAAACAATGCTGTCCCGCGTTTGCTGTTCAATTGCCGCCTGCTTTAAAGAAGGTCCTTTTATAATCTGCAAATACCCCGTACGCAGCAAAAGAACGGCCATCGCCGCAAGCAAAAGACCGTACAAAATTACCATTCTTTTTTTAATATTGACCTTACCCTTTTTCCGCGTCAACGCGTTCACTCCTTGCCTGTATCAAAAGCGGGAGCGAGTCCCAAAGGCGCGCTCCCTCGCTTGTATATCATATGGGTCTTTAGCCGAAATATTCCAAAACGTTATCGGCAATCGCGGAAAAAATGTTTTTTCCGTCCGCTTTTCGGGCGGCTTCTGCATAATCACAGTTTCCCATGTTTATATACACAGTTTGTGCTTTGGTCGGGCGTTGCATCCCGAGGCGCACCGTCGCTTCCTCCTCGATTTTATTCAAATCCATATTCCGTTCGATTTCAAACTGACCCGAAACCACCTGGGCATTTATGCTTTCCAGTTTTCCTTCCAGTTCTTTAACCTTTGCATTCTTCTCTATAATCTGGGAATTGCTGAGAAGGAGTCCGAATGCCAGTATAATGGCGGCACCAAGTAAAACCACGCTTTTGAGTGCGGCATAATTTTTCTTGCGTCTTCTCACCCTTACCTTTCGTACCACTTTTTTCTTCGGGGCTTCATAATAGCTTTGTTCGTACTTATAGGCGTTATTACCGTATACCGGCACCTGCATGATTTCACCTCTTTTCTGCAATTCTGAGTTTCGCGCTTCGCGCTCTCGGATTTTCTGTAAGTTCCTCTTCGCTAGGCAAGATGGGCTTTCGGGTAATCACCCGCATTGTGGGCTGTTTTCCGCAAACGCAAACAGGATATTCCTTTGGGCATGTGCAACCCACCGCGGCTTCCTGATATGCATTTTTTACAATTCTGTCCTCCAGAGAATGGAAGGTTATAACTGCCAGCCGACCGCCTTTGTTAAGGCAGGAAACAAAATCGGTTATTGCATTTTTGAGTATTTCAAGCTCCCCATTTACTTCTATCCTTATAGCCTGAAATACACGTTTTGCCGGATGCGACCCCCTATCACGCGCACCGGCAGGAACCGCTGCACATATTATGTCAGCAAGTTCTTTCGTTGTTTTAATTGGCGTTGTTTCACGCCGCTTTACTATAAATTCTGCTATTCGCTTCGACCATTTCTCTTCACCGTAGCGGTAGAAAATATTTAAAAGCGCGTCTTTGTCATATGTATTTACCACATCATATGCCGATTTAGTATCATTTTGATTCATTCGCATATCAAGAGGTGCATCCTTCATATAACTGAATCCTCTTTCTGCATTATCAAGCTGATATGATGATACCCCCAAATCAAGTACTGCACCGTCTATTTTTTCGATGCCGAGGTTTCGTAGCACTTCTTTAACGTTTGCAAAGTTATTGTTTACAAGTGTAATCCTGTCAGAGTACGGCTCGAGCCTTTTTCCTGCAGCGGCTATCGCTTCTTGGTCCCTGTCTATTCCGATAAGATTTAAGGAACTGTTCCTCTTGAGAATTTCCTCCGAATGACCGCCACCACCTAAAGTGCCGTCTACATAAATGCCGTTATCCTTTACCGCCAGTGCATCTACCGCCTCATTAAGAAGCACCGATATATGAGCAAATTCCATCTTATAACTCCTTAAATATTAAGACCGAACTGCGAGATGCCATCAAGAATTTCGTCAAAGTCAGCCTCTGCCATAACATCCTTATACTTTTGGGCATCCCAAATTTCCATTTTTGAGCCAATTCCCACAAGTATAATATCACGGGTCATTCCGACAGCATCCAAAAGCTCATTTGTCAGAGCAATTCTTCCCTGCTTGTCCACTTCGCCCTCAACAGACTGACCGAATACTATCTGCACAAATCTCTTTGCCGCTCTGTTAGTGGTGGTAGGCAAATCTCTTACCTGCTCCTTAAGAATTGTCCATTCATCCTCGGTATAAAGCAAAAGGCAATCGTCAACCAGTGAACGTGTAATATGCACAGGACCGTCTATCTTTTCGCGCACCTTTGACGGCAACACAAATCTGCCTCGCTCGTCAAGCTGACGTGTAAAGCTTCCGAAAAGGTCTGCCATATCTGTTCACCGCCTTTCACTTTTGTGGTAAAAAGGTCAGCTTATCTGAAAATTTACCCATTCCTACCCAAACCAACCTTTATATACCCAATTGTACACCATTTCATATTAAATTGCAAGTATTTTTATTAAAAAAATAATACTTTTTTTTAATTTGTGTTACAAAGATTTCTTTAGTGTAATAATTTGCAAACAATATTTAGTTATAATGATATAATATTTCGGATTTTTATACATTATATTGTGTTTTTCTGTTGATTTAAGGCAATGTAATATAATACAAGATATAGTGTAAATGTTGACATAATTGTAGGTTTACAGTAAAATGAGGATAAGAGAAAAAATAAAAAGGGAGAAGATGTTTATGACGATCGTACTTAAGCTATTTTTAAGTGCAGCAACTATATTTTTTAGCTCATATGTCGCTGTTATATCAGCAATGATTTTAACTTCAGCGGGCATAAATATGGTTGTATCATTTATTGGTATGCTCATTCTTCCATCTTTTCTCCTGCCGTTGATATGGCTTAAGAGGAGAAAGAAATTTTTAAAGATATGGTTGATTTTTGCGATAGTGTATTTTATCGCATTGGGTGTAAATTATGGTATAAAAAAATACGATGAAAGCATCACTATAAACACTGCACCGAATATCAACGTCCACGAGTATCTCCCATTTGATGAGGAGTCAAAGATTGTAAAAACAAGAAGTGAAACATTGCAGTTTGCAGATAATCTCCCGAAAATTGACGGAGCTGCGGCACTGTTCCCTGTTTACTCAGCATTTGTAAATGCTACATATCCCCAAACGGCAAAGCTTCACGACGGCACATTTGAGTATAACAACACACCCGAAGGCTATCGCCTTTTAGCAGAAAAGGAAACGGACATTTTTATCGGTGTGTACCCATCAGACGAGCAGAAAGCATATGCCGAGGAATGTAACACAACCTTTAAATATACGCCCATCGGAACAGAGGCGTTCGTTTTCTTCGTTCACAAAGATAACGCGATTGAAAATCTCAGCACCGAGCAAATCCGGAGTATTTATGCAGGAGAGATTACTAATTGGAAACAGGTCGGCGGCAGGGACGAAGAAATTGCAGCTTTCCAGAGAAATGAGGGCAGCGGCAGCCAAAGTATGCTAAAGCGTTTTATGGGCGATACACCGATAATGGACGCTCCTACGGAATTGGTTAACGATTTGATGGTCGGCATTATCGAAAGAGTGTCGAACTATAAAAGTAAATCAAACTCCATCGGCTTTTCTTTTAGGTACTACGTTGAGGGAATTATCAAAAACCCTGATATTAAAATGCTGTCCATCGACGGTATTGAACCTACGGCTGAAAACATTAAAAACGGCAGTTACCCGATAGTAACACCAATTTATGCTGTTACATACGAAGAAAATACAAACGAAAATGTCGATAAGCTGCTCCAATGGATATTGTCCGACGAAGGACAGTACATAATTGAAGAAACGGGATATGTAGGACTTCCCGATTAAATTTGATGTCAGAAAAATTGATATATTCCCGATATTTGCGAAATCTTTTTATACAAAAAAATAAAAAAGCCTTGACACCTGACTATAATAGTGTTATAATAGTCAAGCAGTCAAGGTAAATATCGCAGGGTAGAGCAGCTTGGTAGCTCGTCGGGCTCATA
>JAZROH010000008.1:0-10886 GCA_045648645.1 Clostridia bacterium
CTTCAATATACATGGAACAGAGGTAATTGTTTTTACCCTCAGTAAGCATGGTGCTTTCCGTAACTGTACCGGGAGTGATAATTCTCGAAACTTCACGTCTTACCAATCCTTTTGCTGTTGCAGGGTCTTCCGCCTGTTCACAGACGACTACCGTATACCCCTTTTTGACAAGTCGGGCAATATATGTTTCAGCACTATGATAAGGAACACCGCACATGGGTGCTCTTTCCTCCTGTCCGCAGCTTTTTCCCGTCAGCGTAATTTGCAGTTCGCGGGAGGCTACAATCGCATCCTCGTAAAACATTTCATAAAAATCGCCCAGACGGAAAAAAAGGATTGCATCCTTATACTGTTCCTTAATCTCAAAATATTGCTGCATCATCGGTGTGATTTTCTGCATGTTTGTACCTCTTTCGGTTTTTATCTTTACTTATTATAGTATCATATTTTCAACCATTCTTCAAGATTTTTTTGCCGTAAATACAAAAAATTACCTACATATTAAATGTGTAAATGTTCAAACTAACTACTGCACCGACAAATTTCAATTTATTTAATTTAAAGGAGAAGAATTAAAATGGCAAACAGTAATAAGAGAAACCTCGTACCCGAAGCACGTGCAGCACTGGATAAGTTCAAGATGGAAGCTGCAAACGAAGTTGGCGTAAACCTTAAGAACGGCTATAACGGCGACCTCACCTCTAAGCAGGCTGGTTCCGTAGGCGGTCAGATGGTTAAGAAAATGATTGAGTCTTACGAAAACGGCATGAAATAACATGCGCTTGTCTTTACAAGCTGAAAGAAGCCTCCCGAAGTTTTCGGGAGGCTTCTTTTCTTTGCTTTTTATTTTACGGTATCCTTCAGCGCTTTGCCGGCTTTAAATACCGGAACTTTTGCTGCAGGAATCATAACTTCTGCGCCTGTCTGCGGATTCTTACCCTTGCGGGCTGCGCGCTGACGGGTTTCAAAGGTACCAAAGCCGATCAGCTGTACCTTGATGTCATTCTTGAGTGCGTCGGTAATGGTTGCATGCATTGCAGCGAGTGCCTTATCGGCATCCTTCTTGGAAATATCTGCCTTTGCAGCAATTGCTGCTACGAGTTCTGCTTTATTCATTGACTTTCACTCCTTCCAAATCTTTTTTCTTATACCATTGTACCACCATTTTGGCATAATTTCAAGACTTTTGCTAAAAAATATTAATTTTTTGTGCAAAATAACGAATTAGTTTTTGGAATCGAGGTAAGCCTGTCTGCCTTTTTCGTATAAATTGGTACCTTCGCTGTCAATAATGACGACAAGTGGCATGTCTTCCACATAGAGTTTACGAAGTGCTTCTGCACCTAAATCCTCATAAGCGATAAGCTCTGCACTTTTAATGCACTTCGCCAAAAGTGCGCCTGCACCGCCGATAGCACCGAAATATACACCGCTGTATTTTTTCATAGCGTCAATAACCTCGGGAAGCCGTGCGCCCTTACCAATCATGCCGCGTGCACCGACGCGCATCATAGTCGGTGCATATGCGTCCATTCTTCCGCTTGTGGTAGGACCTGCAGAGCCAATAACCTGTCCCGGCTTTGCGGGCGTGGGACCTACATAGTAAATCGTAGCATCCTTCGGGTCAAAGGGCAATTCTTCGCCGCGCGCAAGTGCTTCGCACATTCTCTTATGTCCCGCATCACGGGAAGTATAAATCGTACCGGTCAGAAGGACTTCATCTCCGGCTTTCAGTGTTTTTGCCAGCTCTTCCGTAAGCGGTAATGTGATTTTTTTAGCCATATCAAAGTACCTCCGTCTTGTGTCTTGTCACGTGACAGTTAATGTTAATTGCGCAGGGCATGCCGGCAATATGGGTCGGCATGGTTTCAATATTCAAACCGATTGCTGTGGTTTTGCCTCCAAAGCCTTGGGGTCCGATGCCCAGCTCGTTTATTTTTTCCAGCATTTCTTTTTCAAGGTCTGCATAATACGGGTCGGGATTTTCAGAGTCAATCGGGCGCATCAGTGCCTTCTTCGCAAGCAGTGCCGCCTTATCAAAGGTACCGCCGATGCCAACACCCACAACCATGGGCGGACAAGGGTTAGGGCCTGCAATTTCAACCGTTTCCAAAATGAAGTTTTTAATACCCTCAATCCCGTGGGACGGCTTAAACATGCAAATCCGGCTCATGTTTTCACTACCGAAGCCCTTCGGACCTACGGTGATTTTTACATTTTCACCGGGAACGATTTCCGTGTAAATCATTGCGGGCGTGTTATCGCCTGTGTTGCCGCGGCGCACCGGGTCTTTCACAACAGACTTACGAAGATATCCCTTATCATAGCCGCGACGAACGCCTTCATGAATAGCTTCGCTTAAATCGCCGCCCACGAAATGTACATCCTGTCCAATTTCCAGAAATACGCATGCCATGCCTGTATCCTGACAAATCGGCACGTTTTCATTGTCTGCAATATCAAAGTTTTCGATGATGTTATCAAGGACACCCTTTGCAATCTCGCCGTCCTCACATGCACGGCAATTTTTGATTGCGCATTTTACGTCCTCGGGGAGATGGTTGTTTGCGTCTATACACAGCTTTTCAACGGTATCTGTGACAAGACTTACATTGATTTCACGCATTGTTTTTTCTCCTTTAGAATAAGATTATCAGGAACTGGGAAACGAGTACAACCGCGATAAGGGCAATGGGGTATGTTGCCGCATAAGCTGCTGCAACCTCCTCTGTGCCTGCCGTGTTTATAAGCGTACCCAGTGCCGGGGTGGATGTCATACCGCCCGTAATCGAGCCAAGGTTATTCAGAAGGCTCAGCTTCAGAACATATTTTGCAAAGAGATAACCGATTATCATGGGAATAATCGTCATGATGACGCCGTATACGAAATACATCGGGTCGAAGTTTGCTACGAAATCCGCTCCTCCCGGAATACCTGCACCAACCAGGAACAGCACAAGACCCAGTTCACGGAAAAGCTTTAAGGTAGACTGCTCAGGCATCATGTTGAGCTTGCCGATTTTGCCGAAGTGGCCGAGAATCAGCGCAACGAGCAGACAGCCGCCGGTTGTAGTCAGGGAGAAGCAGGTGCCATCCAGTCCTGCAGCACTGAGCGGAATTTTAATTTTACCGATTACCATACCGAGAATTGCCGCAAGGGAAAAGGCTGCAAAGCCGTGTCCGTCCAAAGATAAAAGCTTGCCGCTTACCTTTTTCACTTCGCCTGCATCAGCGCCCGTAAGCTTTGCACGCTCTGCCGCCATATCTGCGCGCGTAAGCTTTGGAATCAGCTGTACAAAAAGCACAACGCCGATAACGCCGAATATGTATGCAATGCCATGCCCAACAGAAACGAGGCTTGTGTATTCCGGTGCTACCGTGGACTTTGCTGCCGAGAAGGCAGGTGTTGAGGTAAGAGAACCGGAAAGAAGGCCCACAATCATAGCCGTAAAGCCGTCAGAGGTTTCGATGGATGCGCCATAGCCGATGCCTCTACCGATGAAAATACAAGTGATTGCGGAAAGTCCGCCTGCAAGAATTACCACAAGGCCTAACAGAACATAAGACTTAAAGTTTTTCTTCATGTTCCCGAAAAATTTCGGGCCTGCAATAAAGCCAACAGAAGTAACAAAGAGAATAAGACCGAGGGTTTCTACGATTTCCAGTGCTTTTTCTGCAAAGTTTACCGTGCCGGCTTCCCCTTTTATGATAAGCTGACTTTCAAGGGGTGCAAAAAACAATGCACCGAAAATAAGTGCCATTACAAATACGCCTGCATCGCCTAAAGATACGCCCCCAATGGTGATGCGGCCGAGTGCGTAACCTGCAAACAAAATTGCAAAAACGCAGAACATCAAGAAAGTAATCCCGGTTACGGGAATTACGCCGCCAAACAGTGTCATTTTCTATACATTCCTTTCCTTACATTTACATACCATCGGGCGAAAGTGCATATTGCACCTTCGCCCTACGGTTTTTTCTATTCCTTTTTATCTTTCGTGACGGGCATACTTCGGGAGAAGGAGCGGAGAAACGCTGTCTTCTTTTATGCCGGCTGCTGCCAGCTCGTCTGCATATGCCTTTACGTGGTCAAGATTTGCAGTGCCAAGGGAAACTTCCTTTGCACGGCGTGCTGCCGCCTTACCTGCATTTCTGCCGAATACGATGATATCGAGAAGGGAGTTGCCCATGAGGCGGTTTCTGCCGTGGATACCGCCAACAGCTTCTCCCGCTACGAGCAGGTTCGGGATTGCCTTTGTATAGCCTTCGCCGCCGATTTCAAGACCGCCGTTTTGATAATGCAGTGTGGGGTATACCAAAATCGGAACTTTGCGCATATCAATGCCGTAGTTTAAATACATACGAAGCATTGCGGGAATACGCTTTTCAATTGTGCCCTCGCCGCCGATAATTTCAATCATGGGCGTATCGAGCCAAACGCCGCTGCCGAGAGGTGTTTCCACACCCTTACCGTTTGCACATTCGCGAATGATAGCGGATGCGGAAACGTCACGCGTTTCAAGGGGATGCGCATAGGCTTCACCATCACGGTTTACAAGCATTGCACCAAGGGAACGTACCTTTTCGGTAACAAGCGCACCGAAAATCTGGGACGGGTAGGCAACACCTGTGGGATGGTACTGAATGGTATCCTGATAGAGAAGGGGTGCGCCTGCGCGGTAGCCGAGGATGAGTCCGTCAGCTGTTGCGCCGTAGTGGTTCGAGGTCGGGAAATTCTGGTAATGCAGACGACCTGCACCGCCGGTAGCGATGATAACTGTCTTCGCGCGGGCTACCAGATAGTCTTCCGTTTCCATGTTCATGAGAACGGCACCGGCAACCTGACCCTTTTCATCCTTAAGAAGCTCAACAGCGGATGTGAATTCCACTACCGGAATGCCGCGGTTAATGACTTCGTCACGAAGGGTACGCATGATTTCTGCACCGGAATAGTCCTTGCAGGCATGCATTCTCTTTCTGGAGGTACCGCCGCCGTGGGTGGTAACCATGCGACCGTCTTCATCCTTATCAAACATAACGCCCAGTTCATTGAGCCAACGGATTGCATCGGGTGCTTCCATAACCAGACGGCGAAGAAGCTCGGGACGGGCTGCAAAGTGACCGCCGCCAAATGCATCCAGATAATGCTGCACGGGAGAGTCGTTCTCTTTATCCGCCGCCTGAATGCCGCCTTCTGCCATCATGGTATTGGCGTCGCCTATACGAAGCTTTGTAACAATCATAACGTTCGCGCCTGCTTCATGGGCTTCAATCGCTGCAGACGAGCCCGCGCCGCCGCCACCGATAACGAGAACGTCTACATCATAATCCACCTTTGTAAGGTCGATATTTTCATTTAAGATACGGCTGTTGGAGTGCAGAAGCTGTCCAAGCTCCAAGGGTGCTTTCTGCCCCTTGTTGGGACCAACCTTTATAGTGGCAAAGCCGTCTTCACGGTAGTCGGGATGATAGGCTTTTAAAAGGGCATCCTTTTCGTCCGCCGTCATTCTTCTCGGCTCCGTTTTCATGCGCTCGGCACGAGTTGCTTCTACCTTTTTGATAGATTCAAGCATTTCAGCTGTAAACATGACCTTTCTCCCTCCTTATTTCTCAATCTCTCTTGTGTTGTAAAGTTCCTGCATTTCAGCAATGGGCTTCTGCATAACCTTTTCGATAAGCTCATCATATGCGCCCTCGTTGATTTCCGCAACGCGGTTTGCAAGATGCTCCGTCTTCGGTGCAATATATTTACCCACAAGGCGGCGAGCCAAAAGCCCTACCATCGGATGGGAGATGCCTGCGGGACAACGTACGCTACAGCAGCCGCAACCTACGCAGTCAAAGGATTCCTCTGCGCACTTTTCGAATTCACCGCGCTGTGCATAGGCAATGTACTGCATAACATTAAGGCTCTGGGTACATGCCTTTGTACATGCATTACAGCCGATACAGCTGTAAATTTCCGGGTACAGTTCCATCATGACGCGCTGGTCGGGACGTACCTCGTTAATTTCATATCTTCTCTTGTCTGTCGGGAAGAACGGAATGCTGGCTACATACATGCCCTCCTGCACCTGCGTCTGACAAGCAAGACAGGTCTTCAGTTCGTTTTTCCCCTTAATACGATAAATGGTAGCACAGGCACCGCAGAAGCCGTGACGGCAGCCGCAACCTCTTTTCAAGGTATAACCGGCATATTCCATTGCCGTCATAATCGTAAGGTCTGCCGGTACACTGTATTTCTTACCGAAAAAGTATACGTTTACCATATTTTCCATATCTCTTTCGCTCCTCTCTTAATACTCGTTTGGCATTTCATCAATTTCATCGCAGCGGAATACCGGACCGTCCTTGCAGACGTATTTAGAACCGATATTGCATCTGCCGCACTTGCCTACGCCACACTTCATGCGAAGCTCAAGCGTTGTATATACCTGCTCTTTGGAAAAGCCCATTTCCGTGAGCGCTGCAAGCACGAATTTAATCATGATGGGGGGACCGCAGATAAGCGCCGTCTTATTGGTATCGAAGTTCAGTTCCTTCAGATATGCCGGTACAAAGCCAACATGTCCGTCCCAGCCTTCCTGTTCGCGGTCAATAGTAAGATACACATTTACGCCCTCTGCCTTTTCCCAAACCTCACGGATTTCTTTGAGCTGTACCAAGTCATCCGCGCTTCTGGAGCCGTAAAGAATATCTACAGTTCCATAGTTTTCACGGTTATCCAGCACATAGTTGATAACCGAACGAAGCGGTGCAAGACCGATACCGCCGGCGATGAACAGAAGGTTTTTGCCCTTCAGTTCTGTTTCTACGGGGAAGTTATTTCCGTAAGGCCCGCGCACGGTAATCTCATCGCCTACCGAAAGACTGTGCAGATGGTCTGTAAGCACGCCGCACTTTTTAATGCTGAATTCCTGAAATTCTTTGTTTGTGGGCGAAGAGGTAATGGAAAACATACCCTCCGAAACTCCCGGTACGCATACCATGGCGCACTGCCCGGGCATATGCTCAAAAAGCTTGCCCCCTTCCGGTGCGTTCACGCGGAAGGTTTTAACGTCCGGCGTTTCCTGCCGAATGTCGGTAATAATGCCTACCTTCGGAATCAATGTGTCTTCCACATAATTTTCATGGCAATTACATTCACACATTTTATTTGTCCTCCTTTTTCGCAAATGCCTTGATGACTTTTACGATATTCAGTCCCGTCGGGCATTTTTCTACGCAACGACCGCAGCCTACGCAGGAGAACATGCCATCATAATTGGCGGGATAATACACCAGCTTATGCATAAAGCGTTGACGATAGCGTTGCATCTGGCTGGTACGGTTGTTTCCGTGTGCCATCATAGTAAAATCGGAATACATACAGGAATCCCAGCAGCGATAGCGCTGTACGCCCTCGCCCGTGTTATAATCTTTAATATCATAGCACTGGCATGTGGGGCACACAAAGGTGCACGTTCCGCATGCAAGACACGGTTTATACAGTTCTTCCCAAAGGGGAGAATCGAATTTTTCCTTCTGTGCATCCGCGCCCCAGCCTTCAGTAGTCAGGGAAGCATACGGAAGCTTTTCCATAATCGCGCGGATGTTTGCCTTTTCGGCTTCTACCGCAGCATCGTCTGTTTCCTCGAGCATGGTCGCAAGACGATTTGTAAGGGCTTCGCCTTTTTCGGTGTTTGCCTTCCAGTACAGCGTGTCGTCTACAATCCATGTATCTACATCTGCGCCCGGCTCTGCGCTGTCAATATCAAACGTACCGCAGAAACAGCTTTCTTCCGGTGCATGACATGCCATGGAAACGACTATGCCGTGTTCTCTTCTTGCTTTATAGAAGGAATCCACAGGTTCGGAAAGGAAAACCTTATCGAGCACCGCAAAGCCGCGGGCATCACAGGCGCGAACGCCAAAGAGAACAAAGTTCTCGTCCATCAGCTCGCCCGGTGTGATTTTCAGCTTGCCGTCCTCGCGCGTACACGTATAGAGTGTTTCGCTCTGCGGGAAAAAGGCGTCTTTTGCCGATTTTACGGTTTTTAAAGTGTCTATATCCACATCTGCATCCTCGCTCCAAAGGGCGAAGTTTGTCTGTCCGCCGTTTTTCACGGGCAAAATCAGGCTTGCTTCTTCCGAAATGGCAGCAAAGAGGGCAGGCAGATTTGCTTTTTCAATTTTCAGCATACCGTCATCCCCTTTCCCGAGCTTCAGAAGGCTCGATATCTTCTGTGGTGTAAGCCGTGAGCGGACCTACGGTTTCCGCATCGTCACCGGCCTGGAATTCACCGTAGAATGTATTCATATCGGAAATCAGCTTACGGTTGAAAAGATGAAGCGGAATATTCTGGGGACATACACGGCTGCATTCACCACAGTCGGTACATCTTCCCGCCACGTGGAACGCACGGATAACATGGAACATCTTTTCTTCAAAGGAATCGACGTTGGCTTTCTGTGCGCTGTCAAACTTCGTGCTGTCAAAAACACACTTGCGGCAGCTGCATGCGGGGCAAACATTGCGGCATGCATTGCAGCGGATGCAACGGGAAAGCTCGTTTTGGAAGAACGCAAACTTTTCTGCAGGCGACATGGCTTCGATTTCTCTTACCTTCTCCATACGGTCTGCGTCTGCCGTATCACGACTTTCGCCGATGATTTCATCATAAATCTTATGCTCCTTGCCCTTACACACATGGCAACGCTCCAGCATGGCATCCTTATAGGCGATTTCTTTATCGCCGTACAGCGTTTTTACCTTCAGTGTTTCGGCAGGACTAAATGCATCGGCCCCTTCGACGGCTATAATACCGCGAATGTCTGCGTCCTTAAGCTTTTCACCGCTGATTTTACCTGCGCAGCCTACACCGATGATATATGCCTTCTCGCGCAGGATGCGGTGTTCCTTCAAAAGCTGATTGAAACTGTACGTATCACACGGCTTTAAAAGCACCAATGTTTTACCGTCCTTTTTGGACGCTTCAATCATATATTTACTGAGATTTGCGCCGCAAAAGCTGTCATAGACAAACTCGGAAAGAGCTTCCTCGCTTTCAAAGAAAGCCGGCTCGGGGTTATAGGCAAGATCGCCCTTCTTCCAACCGAGTACGCGCTGTACCGTACCGTCTGCCAACAGTGCTTTTGCGCGGTTTACTAATTCTTGCATCTTAAATCCCCCAATCTTACGTTTTCACCAAGAGCGTGGATTTTTTCTACAAATTCGTTCATGGTTTGCGAGAACTTCACGCCTTCTGCCGCCGATACCCATTCTACACGGGTACGCCCCTCTTCCACACCGAGGTAGTCAAGGAGAGAGAAGAGCAGCGTCATTCTTCTTCTTGCGTAATAGTTTCCTGTGGAGTAATGGCAGTCACCGGGATGGCAACCGCAAAGGATAACCCCGTCTGCACCCTTCTCAAAGGCGCGCAGGATAAACATGGGGTTGACTCTGCAGGAACAAGGTACGCGGATAATCTTTACATCTGCCGGGTAAGCCAAGCGGCTTGAGCCGGCAAGGTCTGCGCCTGCGTAGCTGCACCAGTTACAGCAAAACGCAACAATTTTAGGTCTGAATTCTTTTTCTACCGGCATATTGCATCCACCTCCGCGATAATCTGTCTGTTAGAGAAGCCCTTAAGGTCCATAGCACCCGACGGGCAAGCAACGGTACAAGCACCGCAGCCCTGACAAAGTGCATCGTTTACAACCGCAACGCGGCGGGTTTCCCGAATGCCATGGTCATTTACTTCTTTATCTTCATAGCTGATTGCGCCATACGGGCAAACATTCTGACAAACGCTGCAGCCGTTACAAAGCAGTGTATCCGACTGGGCAGTACACGGATTCGTTGTTAGCTTATCCTTGGCAAGAAGCCCGATAACCTTAACTGCCGCCGCACCTGCCTGCGAAACCGTTTCCGGAATATCCTTCGGACCCTGACATACACCGGAAAGGAAAACACCGGCTGTGGGAGATTCCACGGGGCGAAGCTTCGGATGTGCTTCCGTTAAGAAATTATTGGTATCAATGCTGGCAGTCAGCATGGTAGCAATCTTACGAACGGACGGGTCGGGCTCGATGGCTGTTGCCAGAACGACCATATCCGCGCGCATCTTAATCTGCTTACCGTCCAAAAGGTCAGAGCCTTGTACCATAAGGCTTCCGTCAGGCTGGGGCACAACCTTGCCAACCTGTCCTTTAATATAGTTTACGCCGTATTCTTCTACCGCACGGCGATAGAATTCGTCAAAGTTTTTACCGGGGGTACGTACGTCGATATAAAATACCGTTACGTTTACATCCGGATACTTATCGCGAATGAGCATCGCATGCTTTGCTGTGTACATACAGCAGATTTTTGAGCAGTAGGGCTTTCCTCTGTGGTCATCACAGCGGCTGCCTACACACTGGATAAAGACGATTTCCTTCGGTGCCTTACCGTCGGAAAGGCGTTCTAAATGTCCCTTTGTAGGACCTGCGGCGTTCATAACGCGCTCCAATTCCAGCGAAGTGATAACATCGGGGCTTTCGTTATACGCATACTCGCCGTATTTATCCAGCTTTATGGTATCAAACCCGGTGGCTACGACAATTGCGCCGTATTTTTGGGTAATGATTTCATCCTTTTGGGTATAATCAATCGCGCCTGCCTGACAAACCTTTTCGCAAAGACCGCATTTTCCGGTTTTAAACTTGATGCAGCTTTCCCGGTCAATAACGGGCACGTTCGGAATTGCCTGTGCAAAAGGCGTATAGATTGCACTTCTTGTACCAAGACCGCGGTTAAACTCGCTCGGTGTCTTCTTGGACGGACATTTTTCCTGACAAAGACCGCAGCCGGTACATTTGTTCATATCAACGAATCTTGCTTTCTAAGTCGGAGGCCAAGCGGT
>JAZROH010000009.1:0-9367 GCA_045648645.1 Clostridia bacterium
CAAAGGTATCGTAAAGCTTAAAGGCTTTATCACCGGAAAGCGTTTTCTCGCCGTTTTTCGTAAGCGCTTCGATATGGCCGTTTAAGATGGAAAGACCCTGGTCAATTGTTTTATCAAACTGTTCCTCTTCGCGGCGGATGATTTTGCAGATGAAATCGTGTTTTTCAGAAAGTGCCGGATAGGCTTCGCTGGATTCACGAATAACCGTTTCGCAAATTTCATGGAGGAACGGCTTCTTAATGCCGAGAAGCTTTCCGTGGCGGGCGGCACGGCGCAAAAGTCTGCGCACAACATAGCCGCGTCCTTCGTTGGAAGGCACGATAGAATCGCTAATCATAAAGGTGGTAGAACGAATATGGTCGGTGATAACGCGAAGGGACACGTCCGACTTTTCGTTCTCGCCATACTTTACCCCTGCCACATCACTTATAGCAAGCATAATGTTTCGAACGGTATCTACTTCAAACAGGTTATTAACACCCTGCATAATTGCCGCAAGACGTTCAAGACCCATACCCGTATCAATATTCGGGTGCGCGAGGCGGTTATAATTGCCGTCCTCATCCTTATCAAACTGGGTAAATACCAAATTCCAAAATTCTACAAAGCGGTCACAATCGCAGCCGAGCTTACAGTCGGGACTGCCGCAACCCGCTTCCTCGCCGCGGTCAAAGTAAATTTCAGAGCAAGGACCGCAAGGACCGGTACCGATTTCCCAGAAGTTATCTTCCTTGCCCATTCTGACGACGCGGTCGGGCGCAACCCCGATTTCCTTCGTCCAGATATCAAAAGCTTCATCATCATCCAGATAAACCGTCACCCAAAGCTTGTCCACAGGCATTTCCATAACCTGCGTCACGAACTCCCATGCCCAGGTGATGGCTTCTCTTTTAAAGTAATCCCCGAAGGAGAAGTTGCCCAGCATTTCAAAAAACGTACCGTGGCGTGCCGTTTTTCCAACGCGCTCAATGTCAGGCGTACGAATGCACTTCTGGCAAGTGGTTACGCGTTTTCTCGGCGGCACTTCCTTGCCCGTAAAATACGGCTTTAAAGGTGCCATACCGGCATTAATCAAAAGAAGGCTTGCGTCATTTTGCGGCACCAGCGAAAAGCTGGGCAGGCGCAAGTGCTCCTTAGATTCGTAAAAACGCAAATATTTTTCGCGAATTTCATTTAAACCTAATTTTTTCAAGCAAATCATCCTTTATTTTTAAAGTTACCATATATTATATCTTTTTTTCCGGTACTTGTCAAGGACAGATTATATTATTTCTGCCCATCGATATTTCAAAAATTTCTCGTCCTCAGTCTGCATCTTCGGGGAGTGCTTCGATATAAAAGCTGACAGGTCTGAAACCATCATTGCAGGAAATCATGGCAGACCTTTTGTTTTTCATCCACCCGTCATATAAATTTTCCCCGCCATGGGAAAGTGCCATCACAAACGGAGACATACTCTCCCATGCGCTGTCGCACATACCCGCCGGCTTCTCCCATCCGTTTGCAATAAAAACCTGTCCTTCTTTCATATCGCAGGCATGGGCAATGGGGTTTTCATATTGCGCAATCAAATCGTCATGCCGGACGATTTTCATTACGGTAATTCTGCATTTTTTCATCGTATTTGAATCTCCTTTAGTTGTTTGCGGTATTGCTTCCACTGCGGGCAAACCTTCGAAAGTTCTTCATAGAAACCCTTCGAATGGTTGGGCACTAAAAAATGGGTGAATTCATGCAGCACCACATATTCTATGCAAGGCGCGGGTGCGTACATAAGATGTGTGCTAAACGTTAAGATGCCTTTTGTGCTGTGGCAGCTCCCCCAGCGGGATACCATTTTGCGGAATTTAATTTGCGGGTATCGTACCCCTCGCTTTTCAAAATACGGATACGCCGTCTCGCAAAGCCTTTGTATCGCATCCCGAAGCTCTGCCTCCGAAAAATATTGCACCCTCGGTCTTTCCGCTTTTTCCGCGAATGTTTCCAAAGCCTTCAAAATGAAATCCGCCTTTGCCCGTATAAACGCTTCAATTTTCTCTACCGAAATGTTCCTGTTTGCGGAAACGTGTACAGAACCGTCCGGCTTTATCCGAAGGTTTATGTTTTTTACGTTTTTATAGGTAAGGTCGTAATATATAGTTTTGTTTTCAAAGTATACTTTATTTATCATATATTTTTCGTCTTTATTTTCGGCTTACGCAAATGCCGTAAATTGCGCTAACCAGGATATACGGAATCAATAAAAACAGACAACATACGGAGAAAATCGGCGGCAGAAAAATGCTGATGCAAAAAAGAAGCCCTATAACAACCATTCCGAACCCTAAAAAACGATTGATCTTTCTTGCCTTTTCTGCATCCAAAGCATAATTTTTAATGTAGGTAAGCTTCGGCATATAATTCCCCATGGCAATAAAAACTGCGCCCACAAGCAGCATTGCCACTTTCCTTATATCTACTTTAATTCCCATGCCGTATGCCAATATGGCACTTTGAACCACCACCGCTATCGCCGGCACGATCCACTTTACCACGCGTTCAAACTGCCGCGGCATTTTGTGTTTATAGGTGCCGACATCACTGCTGATGCAGCAAACAATTTGCATCAAGCACATAATAAACGGTAAGCCGAAAACCGCAAATCCTTTAGGCGAAAAGCCGTCAGGCTGATTATAGAAGTTAAAATGTGTTGCTACTATAGGCGGTAATTTATCCCAAAGCGCCAGTCCCAAAAGCATCGGTAAAAGGGTGACTATGCAAGTGACATACAGTATTTTCCACTTTATATTTTTCATGCTTTATTCCCTCCAAGCGCATAAATCCATGTTAAAACCTCTTCAAAAACCGAGGTGTTCAGTTCATAATAAATATAGTTTTTATATTTTTCCTCCGCAATTAAATCTGCCGCCTTGAGCTTTGCCAGATGGTACGAAACAGTCGCACCCGACAGATTAAATTGCTCCGCAATCTCACCCGCAGACCTTCTGCCGCCTTTCAGCATGCTAAGAATATCCCGTCTTACAGGGTCTGCAATGGCTTTTAAGGTTTCATTTATTCCCATGGTTTTCTCCTGTTACTCTATTTAGAAATGTTTCAAAATAGAGTATAGCACGTTCTTCGTGTATTGTCAATATCTATTTAGAAAGAAATCTAAATAGAAAAAACAGACAGCCGTCGTATTGAAGTGAACCTCAAAGGAACGGAAGATTTCATTTATTGCGAAACACAAAGAAAATAAGCTGGGTATCGATAATAGATAGCCAGTTTAGGTTGCAATCCTTGCGTAAATATGCTATAATACGTAAGGAAACATAGGACAACATTGTAAAAGGGAGAAGATTATCATGAAAAAAGACTTGCTCTGCTGCTTACGGTTGTGCTGATGCTTACCATACCGACAGCAAATACCTCTGCCGCGTCGTACCAAATAGGCATTATCAACAGCACAAGCCATGCGACTTTTGAGCCGGATAAAAGTGTTACGGCTGTAAAAATGGTTGTTGCAGCGCTCGGCTACTCTGTTCCGGCTGCCATCATTACAAAAATCAGCACTGTTTTAAGCGAGGACGCGAACATATCGGAAGACCCCGCCTGGTACACTGAAAAGGCAGAGGATGGCACGAAAATCCGTGGCGACTAAAAGTATATCACCAATAAAAAGCAATACAGAAACCTGCTCTTTATGGATGCGGAAGACCTATGGTTATAGTATATCGATAAACAAAAAAGGAAGGGAAATATGGGAATCACAATAAGAAATTTCGGAGAAATTAAAGGCGCGAGCGTGTATGCATACACGCTCTTAGGGAAAGGCGGGCTCAGCGCAGAAATCCTGACCTTGGGCGGCATCATCCGTAAGCTTGAATACAGGGGCGTAGATGTTGTTCTTGGGCGGGATACGCTGGAGGAGTATTTACAAAACGAAGGCTATTTCGGTGCTTTAATCGGCAGAAACTCCAACCGTATAGCCGGCGCTGCCTTCACCCTTGGCGAAACCGAATATCGGCTTGCCCGAAATGACGGCACCAATAACCTGCACGGCGGCATAGAAGGCTTTGACAAAAAAATATGGGATGCGGAAATTGTAAGCGAAGACGAGCCGTCCCTTCTTTTATCCCTTGTGAGTCCCGACGGCGAAGAAGGCTTTCCCGGAACGGCAAACATCCGGGTTTTGTATTCCATAAAGGATGATAACCGTATTGAAATCCGGTACACCGGTGAATGCGATAAAGATACGGTTCTGAATATGACAAACCATTCTTATTTTAATCTGAACGGGCATGCGAGCGGTCCGGTATATGGGCATTCTCTATGTTTAAACAGCGATTTCTATACGCCGAACACCGACGAATGCATTCCCACAGGCGAGGTCCTCAGCGTTACAAACACGCCCTTTGATTTTACGGAGGAAACCACCTTGGGAGAACGCCTCTCGTCTGCACATGCGCAAATCCAAAAATTCGGAGGCTTTGACCATAACTTTGCCCTTCGTGGTCGCGGCTATCGCGAGGTGGGAAGCTTTACCGGTGATAAAACAGGGATTACGATGAAAATGTATACCGACCAAAGCGGTCTGCAGATTTATTCCGGCAATATGATTGAACAAAACCGCATATGTAAAGACGGCGCGGTATATCAAACGCACGGCGCTGTGTGCTTTGAAACACAGGCATTCCCGAATTCCCTTGCCCATTCGCATTTCCCCGGCGCCATTTTGAAAAAAGGGGAACGATACGAAACGGTAACAGCATATAAGTTTATATAAGAAAACAAGCAGCCAAAAAGGCTGCTTGTTTTCTTATTTATGTAAGTATTCCTCTAGCGCCGCTCTGCCCGTTTCTGTTACGGGCTTTATCCACCGCTTTGTTTTAAAATGGCGGATGCACAAAAACGCCTTTAAATAATCCTCGCAAAGATAACTGCAGGCAAAAACCGCAACGAAGGGAAGCTTTAAGATAAAGGCTGCAATAAAGGTCATGGGAACAGAGATTGCCCAAAGGCTTATCATTTCATACTGCATGCCCTTTTTCGTATCCCCGCCGGAGCGAAATACCCCCACAATGGCAACATACGGCACGTTCCGCACGGCAAGCTCTATGGCATATACAAGCAGAATTCCCCGCGCCGCCGAAAGCGTTTTTTCGGAAATCGTGCCGCCCATATTGAATATTCCAATCAGTCCGTCACGAAACAGAAAAACAAAAATGCCAATGACAACTCCCGCTAAGGGTACAACCACCATAAAACGCGCAGCATTTTTTATGCCCTGCCCGATTTTGCCGCTTCCAATATCCTGCCCCACAATGACGCATGCCGCATTCGTCATACCGGCAAAAAATGCGAATGCAATGTTTTCAAACGTTCGCAAAATGGACACCGCCGCCGAATATTCATAGCCCATATTGGAAAAGATGGCGTTGTAGACAACTGTCCCGAGTCCCCAAAGCGTTTCATTCAGCATTACAGGAAATGCACACCTGAAAAATTCTACGGCAAACGCCTTTTTAAACCCAAACAATTCTTTTATGGGGGCAAAGAAAATATCGTCCCGCAAAAAGGCTGTTATCACGAAGATGATTACAGGTCCCGACCATGCCGAAATCACCGTAGCGATTGCCGCACCGCGAACGCCGAGCCGCGGAAGCCCGAAGGCACCGAAAATCAACCCGTAATCCAGAAAAACATTCAAAAGCGTTGTAATAATGGAAACAAACATGGGAAGCTTTACGCGCTTTGTAGCACGAAGCACCATGTTTATCAACATATTCATCATAACCGCAGGATAGGAAAATACCGCGATTTTTAGGTATTGTACCCCTGCATCCAGCACTGCCGCATTGCGGTTAAAAATACGAATAACCGCTCCGGGGGCAAAAAACCCGACCAGCATAAACAAAAACGTAAAGAAAAGCCCCGACATAGAGGCTAAACCATAGGTATGCACAATGCCCCGCTTATTGCCCTCGCCGTAAAACTGGGCAAAAAACACGGCGGCACCGGAGCATATACCAAAGGTCAGCATGTTCAAAAGCCAGCTCCATTGCCCCGCCATGCCGACAGCCGCAAGGCTTACGTCCCCGAGCTGTCCCACCATCAGCGTGTCCACAAGGGTAAAAGAGCTGGTGAGTAAATTTTGCACCGCAATGGGCAGGGCAAGCGTCAGCATGGACTGCCAGAATTTCTTTTCACCGAATAACGACCGTAACAAAATAGTCTCTCCTTATCTTCCCGGAATTATAATCGTCTTGTTATTTACAGATTCGCGGTAAATCACAAATTTACTGCCGATGCACTGCACAGGCTCTGCGCCCGTTCTTTCGCAGATTTCTCCGCATGCCTCACGTACATCCAAAAAGGAATTTTCCAAAACCTTCACTTTAATGAGTTCCCGTGCCTCCAGCGCCAAATCTATCATGCGGACGGTCTGGTCATCAATACCGCCTTTTCCGATTTGATACTTTGCGTCAATTCCGTTTGCAAGACCTCTTAAATACGCTCTCTGTTTTCCTGTCATTTTTCTCTCTCCATTTCATTTTTTCTTATCCCGAAGGACATAATCGCATTACGAAGTAATATATCACTGCATTGCTTTACATTACTTTTGTCAAGTCAGGTGAACAGTGAATAATAAGAACCATCACCCAACACGAAATCACAGATTTCTGCCCAGTACCCGAGAACCTTGTTATGCTAAAGCATAATAGGACCTACTAACTTTTCCCTATTTTTTCAACTGTTTTTCCTTAAACACTTTTCCTTAGAACCCGCGAGAATACTGGATTTTCTCGCTCCCGACAGTGTATGTAAATATCAAAATCGGCAAACTAATGTTTTAAATTGTATAGACTTGACACAAGTAAAATGCAAATGAAGTGAGTCTGTGTTTTAATTATCCAAACATCCATTCCAGCACATACCGTATGTATTCATCCCAAAATTTCCAACTATGTACGCCAGCTGATTCACGATATGTAAAGTCATAATCAAGCTTTTCAAAATGCTCTTTTAGTCTGGTATTTGAATCATATAAAAAATCTTCCGTTCCTACACCCATAAAAATTCTGGGCTTAAGTGGATTTAAGTTGGTTTTTTCAGCAAGGAAAAACAAATCCTCTTCATCAGGAATATTCAAATCTTCCCCAAACACAGGCACAAGAGTATCATTAAACATACCATTCTTAATATCTGCAACCGACGATAGCCCCGCAGCTGCACAAAACACTTCTGGTTTTTTCAATGCTGCCTTAAGTGCTCCATAACCGCCCATAGAAAGACCTGCTATATAAGTGTCCTCTCTTTTGTTTGAAACTTTAAGAAATTCACTTACAATACTCGGAAGTTCCTCGGTTATATAAGAAAAATATTTCATGCCATACTTCATATCCGTATAAAAACTTCTTGCTCCACACGGCATAACTATACAAGCACCATAATCAGCAGCGTATCGTTCAATAGATGTTCTGCGAAGCCATATGCTGTGATCATCACTTAAACCGTGCAACAAATACACGCATTTATACTCTTTATCTTTGCTTTTTCCTTTAATTCCAATTTCACCTTTCGTGGATTTTTGAGGAATAACGACATATGCTTCTGTCTGCATTCCTAATGTCTGACTAAAAAACTTTAATTCTATTAGTGCCATATTATTTATCTCCTTATAATTTGTATCAATTTAAACGCATTATTTCCAACTATCGTTACTCGTGTCAAGTCAGGAGAACAGTGAATAATAAGAACCATCACCCAACACGAAATCACAGATTTCTGTTGGGTACCCGAGAACCTTGTTATGCTAAAGCATAATAGGACCTACTAACTTTTCCCTATTTTTTCAACTGTTTTCTCTTAAACAAAATCCCTTAGAACCCGCGAGAATACTGGATTTTCTCGCTCCCGATGATATATGTAAATATAATAAATCGGCAAACTATTCTTTTAATTTATATACCAAACCAAACCACCACTTTATCTACTACCTTGCATTTTTTTCGCATATATGTTAATGCTTTCAAAAAGAGACCAATAAAGACAATTGTAACTATACACATAATAAACGCTTTTACAGTATTTCTATACAGATGAATGTTGAAATTCGCCACATAATCGTATAGATTAAAAAAGTAAAACTGGCTAGCCATAATAACTAATGAATTCTTTCCTAAATAATTTAGAATTCTGTTTTTACCTAAAAAACCAAAGTTTTGAAATAGCATAATGTAAAAAAATATACCTGAGATTCCAGCGATAATAGTTTGTATAACATTTCCGAAAACCGCCTTGGTATATACAATCCTAACGTTATTCAAAACACCAAAGTATATGTTAATAAAAGCAAAAATTAATATGATAGCATACTTTAATAACAAATGCTTGTTTGCAAAAATCCATTGTGCAATGTTTTGTGATTTTTTCTTGTAGAGTATCCCTATAACATAGAATAGCATACTCATTGGAATCAAATTCAATTTGAATATTACATTTTTCTGAGGAATTATCATCCAAAGGGTGAGTGATGCACATATTATAATTAAATCACTTATTTTTAAAATCCTTTTCAAAATAAAATAAAATACTTGTGTTAAAAAAATAGTTAATAAAAACCAGATGGGTGCATTCCAACATATTTCACCATTTAACAAAAAAGAGGTTTCTATCACTTCATTCACTGAATTTCCCATTAGAAGTGAAACCAAATTAGACAATATATTCCACGATATAAATGGAATCAAAATTCTTTTTCCTCTTTTTAATAAATATTCTTTAAAAGAAATGTTTTCTGTTTTATCTACAAACCCTGATAAGAAAAAAAACAAAAACATATGAAAAGAATAAATGTGTTTTTCTAAAAGAAAATTACATCCTAAATGTCCAAGTGTTACACAAAAAATAGCATACCCTTTAAGAGCGTCTATCCATTCTACTCTATTTGATTTTTCCACCATACAATCCTCCTCAAATTTTCACACTATTTCCACATCATTCGACAAAATTCTTACTCGTGTCAAGACTGGAGAACAGTGAATAATAGGACCTACTATTTTTTCCTGATTTTTTCACTATATTTTTCTTAAACACTTTTCCTTAGAACCCGCGAGAATACTGGATTTTCTCGCACCCGACAGTATATGTAAATATCAAAATCGGCAAACTATTTTATTAAATTTTAATCTTCTGGTTCTTTATATTTTTCCTTTATAATTGTCATCAATTCAGGTGTAATTTCAAAACCTTGAAAATCAGAAATTAATGTTGTTTCGTGACAAATTGGACACATCATACTACTATCCTGCCCCACCAGAATTGCATCTGTAGATTCAATCACTGAACCACAACTGAAACAACCACATTTCTTTGACGCAGTAAC
>JAZROH010000010.1:0-6981 GCA_045648645.1 Clostridia bacterium
TGGCCTCCGACTTGCCTTCCCTTTGGGCAAACGGGGCAGTCGTTCCGCAACTTCTGGCATACAAGACAAACGAAGAAGGGCTGATTACGGAAATTGAAACGGCTGTAAATCACTCCGATCCGGGTCTGCCGGACAGTGAGAAAAACGGCGGCGATTTCAGTATGGACTGGTATTACAACGCGGAAGAGGATGACCTTGCCGGTCGTCCTACGGAGTTTAACGGAACACCGCGCGGTAACGTATCCAAGGAAGTAAGAACACGCGTAGAAAACATTCGCGGTATTTTCTTCACCCGTGTCCGCACAAATAACAATACCAAATTCTTTATTATTCCCGCAGACAAGTCAAATGATAAGGGCTATGCCATGCGCTCGCTTTCAAGCTTTGGTTTGGAAGATAACCGTATGGCAGATTATGTTTCCTTCTACGACGTAGATGAAACGCGTTTTTGCGGCGCGATGGTTATGCACGGGTATTTTGGTGCCGTTATGGAGCTCGGCGATACGTATCCTGACAGTGCGGTAACCTCGGCACTTGTAAAGACTGTGTCCACTGTTTTAAGTGAAGATGGAGAAGTCCGAAAGACGCTACGGCTTTATGACTCCACGGGAGCGGATGTGGAGGTTGCTTTCGAGGAAGATTTCCGTGTACTTTACAGAACTGCAAATGCAGACATTGTAAAGGATCCAGCTTGGTATACGGTAGATGAACGAGATGTGCGCGTGCACCGCACGGCAGGAACGGCAGTTTCGGAGCGTCCTGCCAAGATGTATATGGATGCCAAGGATATTCGACCGGGGGATGTCATTCAATATGAAATGGATGGTATCGGGAAAGCGGTTCGCATTAATATGCTTTACAGAGCCGATTACCCGGGCGGCGTGGAATATGTAGCTTCGGGGTCGGCGCTAAGACCGGGCACTGCATTTTCACATCCTGCAGGCGGTGGACTTCGTCTAAATGGTATTGTGGAGGAAGCATTTAAAGAAGGCGCGGTGGTACGTTCTGTTTTTGCAAATGCAAACGGCTTCCCGCAAATGGTAAACGGTGAGGAGAAAACGGTTGTCCGTATGATGCAGACCCTCGGTAAATTTGCAATATGGGATAGGGAAAAGGAAACAATGCGTGCGGCAAAGGCTACGGATATTCGTGAAGGAGATGAAGTTTTCACAGTTTGGAAAACAACAACACAGTTGTTTACTGTAATTTACCGTTAATTTTAAAACACAGGAGGTAATGTTTTTATGAAAAAGATTTTAAGTGCAGCCCTGGCAACTTTGCTGACAATTTCTTTACTACCCGGCTGTACGGGACGCGGCGGTAGCAAGGATGGGAAAACAGAATTACTGCTTGGCCTTCCCGGCGGAGAGGGAAACACTAACTGGAAAATTGTTGAAAATTTTAAAGCGGCAAACGCGGATAAGTATGAAATCAAGGAAGATATTTCCGCATGGAATGACTTTAACCAGAAGATTAAGCTGCAGTTTGTGGCAAAGAACAATGTTGTACCGGTATTTGTTACGGACTCCATGCAGGCTATGACATTTGGTGCGCAAGGCGCTGTGCTTGACCTTAAGAATTGGGTGGATACAGAATTGGATACAGAGCTTTACAGTGATGCGTTATTTGCCATTACGGATACGGAGGGACACCTTTGGGGCGTTCCCCATGCGCTGAACTCCGTTGCTGTTTACTACAACAAGGAAATTTTTGACGAACGGGGCGTTGCTTATCCGACAGAAGACTGGACATGGCAGGACATGCTGGATATGGCAAAGGCGCTGACCTTTGACCGTGACGGCGACGGCACGACGGATGTGTACGGCATTAACTACGCTTCCAACATTACGCTCGGCTGGCTTCCGTTTATGGCGGCAGTAGGTGTAAGCCCGTATAAAAATAATTATCGGGACTCCAATCTTGACGACCCGAAGGTAAAGGAAGCAATGGAAAAATTTGCCCAGCCCGTACAGGACGGGCTGTCCATACCGCCAGCGGAGCTTGCGGCGCTCGGAAGTGCACCGGCGGCGTTTGCAGACGGGAAAATTGCTATGGCACTTTTACAGTCTTCGTCTATTGCCGCTGTGAACAAGTTTAATGCGGATTTTGACTGGGATGTACAAATTATGCCCATAGGCTGGAATGGAGAACGGGCTTGCATTTATGTGCCGAACACATGGCAGGTGTATGCGGGCGTAAGCGACGCAGAGAAGGAAGGCGTTTTAGAATGGCTTTCGTATTACCTGAGCGAAGAGGCACAGATGCTTCTGGCAACGGAAGGTCCGTCAGGCTTCCCGATTATGAAGACAGCCCTGGATGCAATCACGGAATCCGGCAGAAAACCGGAACATATTGATGCATTTTACAAGGGAATTGACGCGCACGGCATGACGCTTTTGGAAAACCCCGCTTCTGCGTCTACCCGCACAATTGTGGATAATATGGCATCCAAAATAAAAGCAGGGGAAGACATCGACCAGCTTATTGCGACCTCGCACACTGATATGCAGCGGGAACTTGATTACTTTTACGAAAATCAATAATGCAAACAACCTAATGTCATCCTAAAAAGCAGCGCATATCGGTTTGAGCCTCCGGTATGCGCTGTATCTTGATTTTGATACTCGCAAAGCAGCGGAATGGATGAAGATAAAATAAGAAATGGAGAAGACGAATATGAATATTATACTTCTTTTTCTGGTGGCGCTGTGCCTTGCGTCGGGGTCGGTAAGCTTCAAGCTGTATGGACAGAAATATGATGTAAAGGGTGTGTATATGTTTTCTGCCCTGTGCTGTTTTGGCGCGATGCTTGTATTTGTCGCGATCGCAGGTAACAGCTTGCATTTCACGCCGGCAGTTTTGGGATATGCGGCAGCGTTTGCGGTAGCCTATGGAACATGCACGGTGTGTAACGTATTGGCAATGCGTTGCGGTTCGATGTCGCTGACGTCTCTTTTTACATCGTATTCTCTGATGGTGCCGACTTTTTACGGCCTGATTTTTTTACAGGAGCCGTTTGACTTTTGGATTGTTCTGGGGATTGCATCGCTGGCGATTTCCCTGTTTTTGGTAAACTATCAAAAAGAGGAGAAAACTGTTTCGCTAAAGTGGTTTTTGTTCGTTTTTTTTGCATTTTTGGGAAACGGTATGTGTAGTACGATTCAAAAAATGCAGCAGCTAGCATTTCATTATACACAGTCGAATGAATTTATGGTTATAGCGCTTTTGATTATTTCCGCAAGTCTTGCGGGACTCGGCTTGTTTGTAGCGCCAAAAGAGAACGCAAAAACCCTAAGACGTTGCTGGCATTGGGGGATAGGGCATGGTCTTTTGAATGGAATTATGAACTTTATGGTCTTGCTCCTGAATAGAACTTTGCCGGCATCTTTGATATTTCCGATGATTTCCTGTGGCAATCTTTTGTTGGTGTTTCTCATTTCTTATTTTGTTTGGAAGGAAAGACTGAGCCGAAGGCAGATCCTGGGTGCGGCAGTTGGTGCAGTGTCAATACTTTTTTTCAGTATTTAATATGTAAAAGAGGGAATGCCCTCAATTTTGTGATCTCTGGATGATGTAAAAGATGCACATGATGCACATGCATTTTTATTATGGAAATCCTTAAATTTACAAAGATGAAATTTATCAGTGTATATTGATGTTGCTTTATCTATTTGGATAAAGAATACATGGAAAAACAATAGGAATAAAAAGGAAGGATAATTTAAAATGAAGAAATTTCCGATAGGAGTACTCCTTGAATCTTTTAGGGCAGATACCAAAGAAGCGGTGCGGAAAGCTGCCGCCATGGGCGTAGACGGCCTGCAACTCTTTGCCACAAGAGGTGATAATTCACCGGAATGTTTAAATGCAGAAAAACGACGTGAACTGCTTGATTTTGTAAAATCAAACGGGCTGTGTTTTTCAGCACTCTGCGGAGACCTTGGGAAAGGCTTTAGCAATAAAGAATTAAATCCCGAACTCATTGAAAAATCGAAGCGAATTTTAGATCTTGCAAAGGATTTGGAAACGAATATTGTTACGACGCATATCGGTGTTGTTCCAAATGACAAAAATCATGACAGATATAAAATCATGCAAGAGGCCTGTTTCAAACTTGCACAGTATGCTGACAGTATTGATGCACATTTTGCAATTGAAACCGGACCGGAAACGTCAGCAACGCTTAAAAGCTTTTTGGATGAACTACATTCCACGGGCGTTGCTGTCAATCTGGATCCTGCAAATCTTGTGATGGTAACGGGTGATGACCCTGTTAAGGCAGTATATAATTTGAAGGAGTATATTGTGCATACACATGCAAAAGACGGTGTAATGCTTCATGAGTCAAATCCTGAATATATTTACCGCGTAGTGCATCCGATCCCGGAAGAGTATAATGGAGTAAAGTTTTTCAAGGAGGTTCCGCTAGGACAAGGTTCTGTAGATTTTAAGGCATATTTAAAGGCACTTGAAGATATCGGATATTCAGGCTATCTGACGATTGAACGTGAGGTTGGTGAAAATCCGGGAGAAGATATACAAGCGGCAAAGGATTTTCTTGAAACAATAATGTCCGAGTAAGGACAAACATCTATTGAAAAAATATAGGTGCCAGACTGATTGAAGAAGAGTAATTTTAAAATGCTTAGAATTGGAATTATAGGTTGTGGCAATATCTTCACCAGGCATGCAACGAGCGACAGCACCTTAAAAATGCGCAGATTGTCGGCGTTTGTGACATCAAAAAGGAACGCGCTGACATGGCGGCAGAAAAATATAATTGTAAAGCCTATTATGACTATAAAGAATTGATAAATAAGGAAATCATAGATGTGGTACACATATGCGTACCGCATTACTTGCATCCCATCATCTCAAAATATGCTATTTTGGAAGGGGTTCATGTGCTTTGTGAAAAACCCATGAGTATAAAATACGAGGATGCCCTTGAAAATGTCGAACTTGCAGAAAAAACTGGTGTGAAATATGGCGTTATTTTCCAATGTAGATATAATGACGCCGCTCAGCTTGTGAAAGAAAAACTTCGGGATGGTACTTTGGGCAAAATTATTTCTGCCCGTGTTGTACTTACTTGGAGCAGGTCCGATGCATATTACAGCTTATCCGACTGGAAAGGTACATGGGACAAAGAGGGGGGAGGCGTTTTAATCGACCAGGCTATTCACTCTATGGATTTGGCAAACTGGTTTATAAATGACGAGGTGGAAAGCGTCCAGGCGCACATGTCCAATCGTGGTCATTCCATTATGGATGTAGATGATACGGTCGAAGGCTTTGTACGATATAAGGGCGGCGCGACGCTTGGCTTTTGGGCTATGAACAATTATGGCTGTGATGATCCGATTGAAATCAGGATTTTCTGTGAAAACGGTAAGGTCGTTATGGATTATGACAATGCAGAAATTGTTCTTAATGACGGACAGCATTTAAGCACAAAAACCACCGTGGAGCCGGACGTGGTTTATGAAGGCGGTAAAGATTATAGGGGGTACCAGCATGTTCGTGAAATCGCAGATTTTTATGATGCGGTTGAAAAGGATAGAGAACCAACTATAAGCGGTAGAGAAGCGCTGAAAATTCAAAAATTGATTTGTGATATTTACGAAAAAGGAACTGAAAATTTCGAGAAATGTTGAACGTAATGAAAAAATACGAAAGGTATTATGTGTGTATCGCAGTCTGATTTATCTCCACCTAAACTAAATAATAAACAGAAAGACCATAGGAATCCTATTGTTTATGGGATTCCTACGGTCTTTTATGGTTGGCAGCTTTTTGCAGTAAACCTTCGTTTATTTGCTCGAAAATTTGGAGTTCGTAATATGTAGAAAATTTTTTAAAAACTTTTTTATTTTGGGAAAAAACTGTCCGCAACACCTTTTACAATGATAATCGGAAGGGGCGCAATCGACTTGGATAAACAGTTGACTTCTTTTGAAAGACGACTTTTAATGTATATTGCCTTAAATGTAAAATCGATGACTTTCTTTTAGATATTATACCTTTGATACAAAACCCGGTATCAAAATATCAAAAAAGAAAGAGGGAGTTCAATGCGATTCAGCAAAAACAAATTTCTGAAAAAGATTATTCTCGGCATAGGTGCGCTACTAAAATTCATTATTGCAGGCATTGCCGAGAGTCTGTCATTTTCTTAATGGCTACGAACGAAAGAAACGGAGGAATAAAAAATGGAAGTAAAAACAACATGCTCTGTGTGCGGAGCGGAGCTTATGGCGGATGCCTGTGCGGAATTTGACGGAAAAATATTTTGCGACGAATGTTTAAGGAAAAAGACGATAACCTGCGACTCTTGCGGTGAGCGCATATACCGTGAGGAAGTGCAGGGGGATGCGTTTACATCTTTATGCAGCAGCTGTTATGAGTACAATTATACGCACTGCGAAGAGTGTGGTGCCCTGATACAGAATGACGATGCACATTACGAAGATGATTCGGATGAGCCGTACTGTGCAGAATGCTTTGCAAAGCTTGAGGAATGCGCAATAAAATCATATAACTACAAGCCCGAACCGATATTTTACGGCTCGGGTAATTTATTTATGGGCGTGGAACTTGAAATTGACAAAGGCGGTGAATACAATGAAAATGCAGAGGTTTTGCTTACTATCGCAAACCGCTGTAAAGAGCATATTTACTGCAAGCACGACGGCAGCATTGATAACGGCTTTGAAATGGTTTCGCACCCGATGAGCCTGGAATATCACATGCGTGAAATGAATTGGACCGACGTATTTCGGCATGCCGTTTCTATGGACTACCGTTCGCATCAGACAAGCACCTGCGGTCTGCATGTTCACGTGAACCGCTCGGCGTTCGGTAAGGACATGGAAGAACGGGAAGATGTCATTTCGCGAATCGTGTATTTTGTGGAAAACCATTGGAATGAGCTTTTGAAGTTTTCCAGACGGACGGAAGAAACAATGAACCGCTGGGCAA
>JAZROH010000011.1:0-5438 GCA_045648645.1 Clostridia bacterium
GACTTGTACGGTGCCATCATCGGTAAGGCCTATTATATCGGTGCCATCAACCTGGAAGAAGCAATCGAGGTGGCAAAATGATAACCAAACGAATTATCCCTTGCCTGGACGTAAAGAACGGTCGGGTGGTAAAGGGGGTCAATTTTGAAGGGCTGTCGGATGTGTCTTCCCCTGTGGAACTGGGGCGGTACTATTCCGAAAACGGTGCCGATGAATTGGTGTTTTATGATATTACTGCCTCCGCCGAAGGCAGAGGATTGTTTACCGATATTCTGACCCAAGTGTCCTCCACTGTGTTTATTCCCTTAACGGTAGGCGGAGGCATCAACACCTTGGAAGACTTTGATCGGGTGCTGAAATGCGGCGCCGATAAGGTCAGCGTCAATTCCGGTGCCATCCGCAACCCCGACTTGGTGGAAGCCGCCGCCAAACGGTACGGTGACCAATGCGTGGTGTTGTCGGTGGACGTAAAACGGGTAGACGGTGTGTTCCGTGTGTTCGCCAAAGGCGGACGGGAAAACACCGGTATGGAAGCCATTGAATGGATTAAAAAATGTGTTTCGATGGGTGCGGGCGAGGTTGTGGTAAACTCCATTGATACCGACGGGGTGAAAAACGGGTTTGACCTTCCCATGCTGGAGGCAGTTTGTAGCGCTGTAAATGTTCCGGTTATTGCATCAGGCGGCGCAGGCTGCAAAGATGATTTTATTACCCTTTTTGAGAGTCTGCCGAAGGTGGACGCAGGTCTTGCCGCTTCCATTTTCCATTTCGGTGAGGTAGATATTATGGATTTAAAGAAAACACTTGCCGCGGAAAATATCCCGGTACGATTATAGGAGGTTCTTATGCTGAATATTGATGAATTGAAATTTGACGAAAAAGGGCTGATTCCTGCCATTGTGGTAGATGCAGAAACGAAAAACGTTCTGACCCTTGCCTACATGAATCGGGAAAGCCTGCAAATTTCCATGGAAAAGGGGCTGACCTGCTTCTTTAGCCGTTCCAGACAGGCACTTTGGCTCAAAGGCGAAACCAGCGGCAATTATCAGCACATCGTTTCCATTACTGCCGACTGCGATAACGATGCCCTTGTGGTGCTTGTAGATAAAGAAGGTCCTGCCTGCCATACAGGCTCGGATTCCTGCTTTACAAAACCCGTATGGGAAAGCGAGGCGCGGCACGCGTTCTCTCTCGAAGCGCTGATGACCTTAATTGAGGGCAGAAAAATCGACAAAAAGGAAGGCTCTTATACCACCTACCTTTTTGAAAAGGGACTTGACAAAATACTAAAAAAGGTCGGCGAAGAAAGCACAGAAGTTATTATTGCTGCCAAGGATAACGATAAAAAAGAAGCCATTTATGAAATTGCAGACCTTACGTATCACGTTATGGTGATGATGATTGAGATGGGAATTTCCCTGTCCGACATACATCGTGAGCTTGCCTCCCGCCATGTGATTGACCATAAGGTAAAGCAGGAGAAAATGACAAAATGAGGTACGCGGACTTCCATGTGCACACCCGTTTTTGTGACGGTGCGAATACTGTACGCGAAATGGTGGAAAGTGCTATAAAAAAAGGGCTTTCCGCCATCGGCTTTTCTGCACATTCCTACACTTTTTTTGACGAAAGCTATTGCATGAAAAAGGAAGAAACCGAAAAGTATCAAGCGGAGGTGCTTGCCTGCAAAGGAGAATATCAGGATAAAATTCGCGTTCTTTTAGGGATTGAACAGGATTTGTATTCCGATATGCCTACTGACGGCTATGACTACGTAATCGGCTCGGTGCATTACCTTAAAAAAGACGGGAAATACTATTCCGTAGACTCCTCTGCCGAAGGGTTTCAAAAAATGGCGGAAACCGTCTACGGCGGTGACTATTATGCGCTTTGTGAGGCGTATTTTGACGCAGTTTCCAGCGTTGCATCCGTCATTCGTCCTACTTTTATCGGGCACTTTGATTTAGTTTGTAAGTTCAACGAAAAATATAATTTTTTTGATGAAACGCATCCTCGCTATGTTGCCGCCTGGCAAAGGGCGCTGGATACGCTGCTCCCTTTAGGCATCCCCTTTGAGGTCAATACGGGCGCTATGTCCCGCGGGTATAAAACCGTGCCGTACCCCTCCCGCGCACAGCTTCAATATATTAAGGAAAAGGGCGGCAAGGTCATTCTTTCCGGTGACACCCATGCCTGCAACTCGTTATGCTTCGACTTTCCAAAGTGGGAACGCGAGTTGCTTGCTTTGCATATACCTATGATTACACTTTAAAATTTAAAGAAGTGAATGAGATAAACGTAATATTTTCTCATCCACTTCTTTTTTATTTGCAGTTTTTATTTGATATGCTTACCCTATGTTCTGCAAAATAAGCGAACCCATTTCCTTGCAGCCCACTTTTTTGCCGTCCTCTGTATCTATGCCACAGATATCTGCCGTGCGGTATCCGCCGTCCAGAACAGCATGCACCGCCTTTTCTATGGAAACTGCCTCAGCTTCCATATCGAAACTAAAGCGAAGCATCATTGCGGCGGATAAAATCATGCCAATGGGATTTGCTATGTTTTTCCCTGCAATATCAGGTGCGGAGCCATGAATCGGCTCATAAAGACCGCAAGCAGAATCCCCAAGGCTTGACGATGGAATCATACCGATAGAGCCGCAAATTTGCGAAGCTTCGTCGGACAAAATATCCCCGAACATATTCTCTGTTACAATTACATCAAATTGGGCAGGATTTTTGACGATTTGCATGGCGCAATTATCCACCAGCATATCGGAGAGCGTAACATCCGGATATTCCTCCCAAAGCCGATGCATCACCTTTTTCCAAAGGCGGCTTGTATCCAGCACGTTGCTTTTTTCCACAGAACAAAGATGCCCCCGTCTTTTCCTTGCCGTTTCAAAGCCGATACGTCCGATGCGCTCGATTTCCGCTTCCGTATAGCGCATTTCGTCCGTCGCGGTATCGCCTTTCGTTTCATGCTTCCCAAAATATATACCGCCGATAAGCTCACGAACGATAATAAAATCTATCCCTTTATCTACGATGGATTTTTTAAGGGGTGATGCCTCGGCAAGCTGCGGCCAGATTTTGGCAGGGCGGTTGTTGCTGTAAACCCCAAGCCCCGCGCGAAGCTTTAACAGTCCTTTTTCGGGGCGAAGATGTGCCGCAGCGCCGTCCCATGCGGGTCCGCCCACCGCTCCTAAAAGCACACTGTCGCTCTTTTTGCACTTTTCGAGCATAGCATCCGGAAGCGGCTCTCCCCATTTATCAATGGCGCATCCGCCCATATCCACATCTGTATACGAAAACGTGTGTCCGTATTTTAAAGCAACGGCATCCAACACCCGAAGGGCTTGTGCAACAATTTCAGGACCGATGCCGTCCCCGCGAATCACGGCAATATTTTTATGCATTCTCTGCGCCTCTTTCCACAAGCGATGCTAAAAGCCCGCCTTTTTTAATGATATTTTGAATAAATGCCGGAAAGGGCTGTGCCTTGTAGCTTTTGCCTGTGGTTACATTTGTAATAATGCCCGTATCAAAATCCACATGCACCTGCTCTCCTGCCTTAATTTCTTCCGCCGCTTCCTCGCACTCCAAAATCGGAAGCCCGATATTGATGGCATTGCGGTAGAAAATCCGCGCAAAGCTTTTGGCGATTACGCACCCCGTGCCGCAGGTTTTAATAACAAGCGGTGCGTGCTCGCGGGAAGAGCCGCAGCCAAAGTTCCAGCCCGCTACCATCACATCACCCGCTTCCACCTTTAAAACAAATTCGCTGTCAATATCCTCCATGCAGTGCTTTGCAAGCTCTGCGGCATCCGCCGTATTTAAGTACCGCGCAGGAATAATAACATCGGTATCTACATTATCGGGATATTTAAATACTTTTCCCTTCGTTTCCATCTTACAAAACCTCCTTCGGGCTTGCAATATAGCCTTTTACGGCGCTCGCCGCCGCCGTCAGCGGGCTTGCCAGATATACTTCACTCTCTACATGCCCCATTCTGCCAACAAAATTCCGGTTTGTGGTGGCAATGCACCGTTCCCCTGCGGCAAGAATGCCCATGTAGCCCCCAAGGCACGGCCCGCAGGTGGGTGTTGAAACCACCGCGCCCGCATCCACAAATGCAGAAATATATCCATTTTCCGCGCAAGCTTTGTAGATTTCCATAGTAGCCGGAATGATGATACAGCGTACGCCGTCTGCCACCTTTCTTCCTTTTAACACCTTATATGCCGCATCCATATCCTCCATGCGTCCGTTTGTGCAGCTGCCGATGACCACCTGGTCTATTTTTATATCCGAAAGCGTGTCGGCAGGCTTTGTGTTTTCCGGAAGGTGCGGGCAGCTAACCGTGGGCACAATCGCGGAAAGGTCAATTTCAATCACTGCATCGTATTTTGCATCTGCATCTGCCGCGTATATAACGGGTTCTCTTTCACATCTTCCCTCCATATAGGCGCGCGTTACCGCGTCCACGGGGAAAATACCATTTTTCGCCCCCGCCTCTATTGCCATATTGCAAATGCAAAGGCGGTCATCCATCGAAAGCGAAGCAATGCCTTCCCCTGAAAATTCCATGCTCTTATAAAGCGCACCGTCTACGCCGATTTTCCCGATGATGGAAAGAATAACGTCCTTCCCGCTGCAATCGGGAGATAAAGCACCCGTAAGCTCGAAGCGAATCGCGCTCGGCACCTTAAACCAGGCATAGCCCGTTGCCATGCCCGCCGCCATATCGGTACTGCCTACCCCCGTAGAAAACGCACCGAGTGCACCGTAGGTACACGTATGGCTGTCCGCCCCTATAATACAGTCCCCCGCGCAAACTACGCCCTGTTCGGGAAGCAGCGCATGCTCAATGCCCATTTTCCCCACATCATAGAAGTGGCTTATGCCATGCGTGCAGGAAAACGCCCGACACTGCTTGGACTGTTCTGCCGCCTTAATATCCTTGTTCGGCACAAAATGGTCCAGCACAACTGCAATTTTTTCCTTATCAAAAACAGAGGCAAATCCCGCTTTATGAAATTCGTTTATGGCAACAGGGGTTGTAATGTCATTGCCGAGCACCATGTCAAGCCTTGCGTTTATAAGCTGTCCTGCTTCTACGCTGTCAAGCCCCGCATGGGCGGCAAGAATTTTCTGCGTCATTGTCATCCCCATTTTGTCCCCTCCTTATCTCTTTTTAATCATATTGTTATAAGCGCTTAAGAGTGCATGGGAGCTTGCCTTGATAATGTCTGTGTGTGTGCCCGCGCCCCAATGCATGTTCCCATCCGCATCCTCCAAGCCGATATATGCTGCCGCCACGCTCTTAGAGCCGTCGCTCTGCATGCTGTGCTCGGAGTAAACCGCCAGCTTAAACTGGTCGCCCGTCACTTCTTTGAGGGCACTGCTTATTGCGTCAAGCGAACCGTTCCCCT
>JAZROH010000012.1:0-12321 GCA_045648645.1 Clostridia bacterium
TATTTTCTTCATAGATAAATCCTCCAATGTGTTTTTATTTTGACTGGCAGGTCATTTTTATTATAACACATTGGAGGATTTTTGTTCACCGGTTAACCTTGATTGAACCACGCGACTATCGCGTGGTTTTCGTTATACAAAAAACGCGTGACTCAAAGCTGAGCCACGCGCCAAAAACGTAACGACTCTGCTTTTTCGTTGTCACACGGAAAAATCCACCACCCACAACTAAGACACACAAAGAGGGACGATGAAACAGAGCGTACGCTTTTAACTATAGAATACCCATCATGTGTGTCATTATTCAGTTGTGGTTGGTTTACCGTGTGACTTATATAGTTTATCATATTTCGGCATATTTTGCAAGAAAAATTTCTAAAAACAAATAAGGCGGTGTAAAAATTTTTTTTTACACCGCCTTATTTTACCTTGAAAATTCTTTTATAAAATTCAAAATGTTTTTATAGATTATGCCGTCTTTATCAAGACCGCAAATATCGGTTAAAATTCCCTCATTTGTTTTCTGCTTTTTAATTTCCCGCCACTTTATTTCGTCCTCGCTGTCATACAAAATGGCAGCGGCGGCTGTCATTTCCAAAGCAAATGCATCCTCGCCGTATTCCCGCATAAGCTTAATGGGCCCGATAATTCGCTCTTCTCCGCCAAGCTTTCGGTGCGGTTCTCGGGCATTTCGGGCAATGGTATCGGCAATGGTCCTATCGCAAAACTTCCGTTTGGAAAGCGCGGAAAATTCTGCCTGTTCTGCTTCGGAAAGCCCGAATTTTCTGCACATGACTCGATTTGTGACGGCGTAATTTTTATCAAGAAGTTCTAAAATTTCCGGGTCGTTTGCCGCATCCCCATAAGAGGTGTACCCCTTTAGTGCCCCGATATACGCAATAATACAGCTTGCAGCATTATAGGTGAAAAGCTTGCGGGTTAAAAGGCTTCCAAAATCCGCTATCAGGCGAATGCCCTCAATCCCCGGTGCACATCCCGGCAGAAGCGCAGCGTTACATTGTAAATACGGATAGTTTTCCGAATGGATGTGCAAACCGCCGTTTTCAATGGTCGTGCAAAAAACAGTAGCCTCACTTGCAAATACATTTTCCATGTCGATTACGGAAGAAAGCGTTTTGGCAGGGTCGGTAGCATTTTCGCAGGCAATCACATAATACCGCTTATCCGGTAAAAGCTTTTCGCGAAGTGCCGCGCCTACGTCCTTTAGATTTTCACCGCAAACAGCCGTGAAAATCAGCTCCACATCGGAAAAATCTGCATTCTCCCATGTAACCGCCTTATAGTTTGTAATCTGCATCGGCTCACGCACATCCCCGAAAAAGCGGACGGTAAATTTTTCCTCTTCATTGAGCGCTCGTACAAGCTCTGCATCTTTATCCATAAACAGGATTTCACGTCCGGCTTCGCGAAGCAGCCGCGCTACAAAGCCTCTTCCTGTTTTGCCTGCACCGATTACGGCAATTTTATTCATGAATCCAACCCCACTTTCTTAAAAGCTGTTCCTTTTCTTTCACGAGTATGGCAAGAGCACTCTCCTTGGGAAGGCCGCATACCTTTTCCAAAATGGCATCAATCCCTTCCTCGGTACGCATTTTGCATAGTGCCTGCGCCGATTCATCCGCATCATTTTTATAATACATTGCCGCCGCGATTGCCACAGCCAGATTTTCCGGCACAATGCCGTATTCCTCTGCAAGCCGCGCCGAGCCCACAAGGCGATCATCTCTTCCCAGCTTACGGAGCGGGTCACGGGCATTTCTTTCAATAAAGTCCACAATCGTATAATCCTGCAGCTTATTTTTGGAGGTCAATGTAAAGGCAAGCTGTTCCTCCAGCGGAAACTTATGCTTTTTCGAAAGTGCCTGCGCCGTTTCCATGTATACGCCTTCCAGAATTTCTAAAATTCGCGCGTCATGTGCGGCATCGGCAATTTTTTCATGCCCGAGGAGCGCGCCAAGGAACGATACCGTCCCGTTTGCCGCATTATAGGTATAAAACTTCCGTTCCAGAAAGCCTGTAAATTCTTCAATCAGTTTCAGCCCTTTAATAGGCGGAAGCGTGCCTACAAGGCGGGATGCGTCCACCGGCAATTCCCAGAAATTTTGTACGTTAACCACAAGCGGATCCTTTTCCAAAAGCGCCGCATCTGCTTCAATTGCCGAACGCATAATAACCGCTTCTGTAAGTCCCACATTTTTTTGAAAATATGCCGCTGCCTCTCCCTCAAGCGTCGCTTCCATACCGGCGCGCAGAACATCGGCAGGTTTTTTCCAGTTTTCACACGTTACAATATTGAGGATGCCGCCCGTATTTGCTTTCTTTTCAACGCCCCGCACCAAAAGCGGCACAATGGCTTCCAGATTTTTGCCGCCAACAGCAGTGAAAACCGCATCTGCCTCGGCAATATGGTCCGATGTCTTTTCCATATCGTCAAGCTGTACCGCGCACGCCCCGCGCACCGTGCAGTTTTCTGCCGTATTTCCTAAAATATTGACGGTATATTCCCCTCTTTGGTTAATTAAATCTACAAGGGCTTCTGCCTTTTCCACAAATGTAAAGGGAATTTCACTCAAATATAAAAGATGCCCGATAAAGCCACGCGCAATCTTCCCTGCGCCTAAAATTACACATTTCATGCTTATTCCTCCTTCTTTATGCTTTGCAGTGCCGGATATAATTGCTTATATACTGCAAATCGTTTTTCTAAAACTCCTCTGTATTTACCGGAAGGGACTATTCGCGTCGTTTCCCTGCAAAGTGCCTGTATGGAAGCGGGTAAATCTTTATACCATTTACGCCCGACGGCTGCTACCATGCATGCACCGAGGGCGGATGTATCCTTTTCCACAAGACATATCACATCCATCCCCAGAATTTCTGCCTTCAAGCGGTTTAAAACAGGATTTTCCGCTGCCCCGCCTGCTACCTTCACCACTTTTGCGGTGGGCTTTCCCATATGCTCGTAAATATGAAAAAGACTGAATGCCACCCCTTCCAGCGCTGCGTAAGCAAGGTCTGCCTTGTCTGTTTTTTCGTTTATGCCGTAAAACGCCCCTCTTGCGCGGCTATCCCATATCGGTGCCCGCTCCCCGCAAAGATACGGTAGAAAAACAGGCGCTTCCTTTTGCAAACTACGCTCCATATCTACATGCTCGCTCAGCGTTCGACCAAACGAAAGGGATGCCCCGCCGGATGCCGTTACGCCATAATGCACAGCACCGGAAAGAAACGGAGAGCTTACCATATCTGTATCTGTCCGTACCGCACTTTCAATACATCCGATATGCTCACTTGTGCCCGTGATATCAAACATATCCCCCATCGTCCATATGCCCATGCCTAAAAGCCCTGCATAAAAATCATTCAGCCCCGTAAAGACGGGAATCCCTGCAGGTAAAATCTTTCCGGTTGTTCTGCCCGCCTCCGAAAAAGCATCAATAAGGGGCGGCAATTCAAAACAATCCAGCCCCAGCTTTTCTAAAAAACGCCTGCTGTATGTCCCGGTTTTTAGATTGGAAAGCCCCCGCCAGGAATACATATCGCTGACCTGCTTTCCCGTAAGCACCTCCAAAAGAAAATCCTTCGGCTGGCATACGCTTCGTGCTTCTTTAAAATGCCGTTTTATATAGAGTAGCCGCGGCAAGGGGTACGATAGAATTGCGGGATGCGGCATAGAAATTTCCTGCATGCATTCCTCTTTGGAAACGCTTTTTAAAACTTCGGAAAGTTCTTCCTCCATCCCCCCGCTGTTCCACGGCAGGACATGCCCTTCGTCTGTAATGTATGTTCCGACCTGGGAGGAAAGTCCAACTGCCTCAATGCCTTGCTTGTCTATCTGCCCGATTGCCTTTTCCAGTGCTGCGAGCCACCCCAAGGGGCTATTTTCGTCATACGTCGCACGTATCTTTTCCCGTGTCCCGTCCTGCCGCAAAAGCATCACCTTCACGGAGGAAGTTCCAAGGTCAATCCCCAAAACCGCCTTATTCATTGCAGAAGACCGCCTTTACGAAGCCCTCGGGGCGATTTCGTACCATCTCCAGCCCCTTTTCATAATCGGAAAGGCTGATTTTTGCCGTGAGAAGCTTTGTAAGGTCCACCGTCCCATCCGCCATAAGCTCCATCGCTCTTTTATGCATATTCCAGTTGTTCCCCGCACCGACTACCTTTAAATTATTAACATGAATATCATCCATACGGATAGACATTTCTTTGCCGCGCCCATACCCCGCCAGTACAAAAGTACCGCCTTTTTTCGTGCAACGGATGCCGCTTTGGATGCAGCTTTCAATTCCGGTAGCATCAATAACAACATCGCAGCCCTCGGGATGAACTTTATAAAGCGCAGTTTCCAAATCCTGCTCCTTTGTGGCAACGGTAAGATATGCGCCCATTTCCTTTGCAAGTGCGAGGCGCTTCTCGGTTGACGCGCACATGACGATTTTGCGCATTCCCATTGCCTTACCCACCGCCAGCATACAAAGCCCGATGGAGCCTGCCCCCAGTATTAAAAGGCTGTCCCCAAATTTCGCCTTTGCCTTTTTCATGGTGCCTAGGGCTACCCCGAGAGGCTCGCAAAGCGCGGCATGGGCAAAGCTTACATTCGCCGCCTTTTCGCAAAGCCCGTAAACGGGCGCAAGCATATATTCGGCATATGCACCATTTCTCTTAAACCCTATTTCTTCAAAGGATTTACAGTAACGCCACTCGCCCCTGCGGCATGCATCGCAGGTAAGACATACCACATCGCTGCTGCCTACCACCTCTTTTCCGACCCATGCCCTGTCCGCCGTGTCCCCGACAGCATCTACAACGCCGCTCCACTCATGCCCCGGCACAAGGGGATAGCGTGCGGGAATATTGCCGTCGATTACCTCCAAATCCGTAGCACATATTGCGGCGGCTTTTACGCGGATACGCGCAAATCCCTTTGGAACATGCGGTATATCCATTTCTTCCATGCGCACTACGCCCGGCTTATGAATTACAATTGCTTGCATAAACATCACCTTTCTTTGTTTTCTTATTGACAATTTTATCACGCTGTGATATAATTGTCAAGAGGTGATTTGAAAATGCATAAAAATTTATCAGAAACCAATCGGATTTCTATACAGTATCTCGGACAGGAAGGCTTTATTTTACAATACGGCAGTACCTCCATTATGATTGACGGCTATTTAAGCGATTATGTAGACAGAAACTGCTGTCGGGATGGGGTAGTATGGAAGCGGCGCTATGCCCCGCCCGTATCCCCCGCCTCGCTCGTGCAGCTTGACTATGTCTTCTGTACCCATTCCCATTTTGACCATGCGGACCCCGACACGCTTTCTGCCATAGCCCTTGCCAATCGAAAGGCGAAATTCATTGTACCCGCCACCATGCGGAAAGAAGCCCTTTCCTATGGTATAGAAGAGGCGCGGCTCATTTGTGCATATGCCGATGTCCCGCTTCGTCTGGATACCTTTTCCGTGATGCCCCTTCCCTCGGCGCACGAAGAACTGCTGCAAGATGAAAACGGTAATTTTACAGCACTCGGGTATCGGTTTAGCTTTGGTGCTATCACAGTCTATCACGCAGGAGATTGTTGCCTGTATGAAGGGCTTGAAAGCCGGCTGCAAAATACGGACATATTAATGCTCCCCGTAAACGGCAGAAGCTGGTATAAAAAGGAAATAGAGAATATTATCGGCAATATGACTAGCGAGGAATCCGTGCTTTTGGCAAAGCATATTTCTCCTTCCCTTTTAATCCCGATGCATTATGACTTATATGATGTCAACTGCATAAATCCCGCTACTTTTGTGGACACGCTCTATCGCCTTTCTCCCGCCCAATCCTTCCATATGTTCACGCCCGGCGAACGGTATATTTTCGAAAAAGATTGACAATCCTTCCCTTCCCATGATACAATGGGCTATAGCAAATGAGGTGTCATCTTGAAAAAATATATTGCACTTTCGGACATGATGCAGGCAAACTGTGCACTCGTTCTGGAAATCATCCAAAAGCATGGCTGTCTGTCCCGTAAGGACATTACGAAACTGACGGGACTAAGCTGGGGCGGCATGACGAAAATCGTCGGCAGGCTTCTGGAACACGGGTATATATTGGAACAAAAAGCAGAGGAAAGCACGGGAAGCGGCAGAATCCCAAGCCTGATTCATATCAATAATCAGTCCAACTTTGTTTTGGGACTGGACATAAACAAGGTCGGCTTTAAAGCAATTGTTGTAAATCTTTCGGGCGAAACGCTGAAAAGCTATTCTTCTCCCGTTTCCTTCCGGTGCGGGTCAGAAATGCTTTCCCAAATTACGGACTTTGTTTCGAAAATTTTAAAGGATTTCCCGAAGAATTCTATTTTGGCGGCTGGTATTGCCATGCAGGGTATTGTAGACGCCATGCGAGGCATATCCGTAAAGTTTCCGGGGCTTTCCGACTGGGAAAATATCCCCCTTACGGAAATTCTCTCCGCCCACTTTGCCGTTCCGTTTTTTATCGAGCATGACCCCGACTGTATGCTCTATGCACTTTCCGAATCTGCAGGCAATGAAAATCTTCTCCTGCTTCGTCTTGACAGGAGCGCAGGTTTGGCAGTTTCCCTAGGCGGTAATATGCTCCGCAGTTGCGGCATTTTGGAAATCGCCCACATGACGGCAATCCCGAAGGGCAAAAAATGCACCTGCGGTCTGGAAGGCTGTCTGGAAGCATATCTTGCGCCGTGCATGGATGCCGATGGCGCTTTTTCCCCAAAAGACGGCGCAGCACTTATTGCACCTTTGGCATATACCATTAAAAATTTAACGGAGCTTTTCCGTGCGGATAAAGTGATGATTACCGGTACACTTTCAAAACACCATAGGCATTTTTCCGCACCGCTTTCAGAAAAGCTTTCCGCTCTTTCCTGCACCGTGCACCTTTTCTACTACCCGAATGATGACCTCGCGGTTTCCGGTGCAGCGAAGCTTGCTGTGCAAAACGCCATTCGTGCCGTTATGCTTTAACAATCTATATTTCATTGTACAAATAGAGTCAAGTTTTTTCGAAAAGCTTGACTTTTTTTGTTTTATACGGTATTATATATGAAGTATATATATTATGAAGGAGGATTATCATGACAGCATCCGCATATGGTGCCAGCATATGGCATTTATCCCGAATTTTAAACGATTGTCTTTCTAAAGCTTTACATCCCGTTACCCGTCGATACGGCATCACGCAGGCACAGGCGCAGCTGATTTTCAGCGTGCATCGGGACAGCGAAGCCACCGTGGGCACCATTGCCCATCGATTGGGGCTTGCCCGCACCAACGCCTCTGCCATGTGCAAAAAGCTCGCAGGTATGGGCTTTATAAAACGAAAACGGCGGGAGGATGATGAGCGCATTGTTTCCCTCGCGCTTACGGAAGCGGGACGAAACGCCGCTCATGCCATTGAAAAACGCATTGAAAAAATTTATCAAAAGAAGCTTGTAAACATGCAGGAGGTCGAAAACCTCATGCAAACCTTTGAGGAAATTTCAAATTTACTTAAAGAGGAGAATGCATAATGGAAAAGAAGAAGAAAAAGCGGGGAGACAGAAGGGACGGCGAACGTGTACGCGGTCTTGATGCCATGCACGTTTTTATGCCCTACCTTCTTCCAAACCGTACCGATAATGAAGCCTTCATCAATGAAACTGTGGATTTATCAGCCATAAATGCGTTTTTAGAGCGTAAAAATGCTGACAATCCGGACTATAAGTACACAATTTTTCATGTGGTGACAGCCGCTATCGCCAAAACCATTTATCAGCGGCCCAAGCTCAACCGTTTTATTGCGGGGCATCGCCTGTATCAGCGAAATGAGCTTCTCCTTTCCTTTGTTGCAAAGCGCGTGTTTTCTGATGACGGGGATGAAGCGCTCATGCTTATACATTGCGACGAAAACTCCACCATTGATTCTCTGCATGATACCATCTGCCACCGGGTTTCGAAAACCCGAAAAGAAGGCGACGTGGATGACACCACGAAAATTATGAACGCCCTGGCAGGGCTTCCGCGCCCCATATTGCGGCTTATTGTTCGTATTCTGAACTTTTTGGAATATCACGATATGCTGCCTGATTTTCTGCGCTATGCCGACCCCTATCACGCCACCGTATTCATTTCCAATCTCGGCAGTATCAAACTGAGCGCCGCCTATCACCATCTGGCAAACTGGGGTACAAACTCCCTCTTTTTGGTCATCGGCGAAAAGCATCTGAAAACCATAACAAATCCGGATGGCACTACCAAAACCACAGAGGTTCTCCCGCTTGGCATTACCCTTGATGAACGCATAGCTGACGGATATTACTATGCCAAATCCATAAAGCTTTTAAAGCATCTTCTGGCAAACCCCGAGCTTTTAGACGAGCCGTGCAGTATGCTTGTGGAGTACGAACGTAAGAAAGAAGGCGTTATATAATGAACGAAAGAAAACGGCCTTGGGAAAAGTTTTACGGCACCGTGCCGGCAACGCTTGTCTATCCCGAAAAAACCATGTTCGAGCTTGTTTCGGAAACAGCGAAAAAATATCCTTCCTACACGGCGTTTGATTTTATGGGCAAATCCACCGATTATAAAACCATGGAGGCGGAAATTCTCTCTGTAGCCAAAGCCTTCCGCGCCCTTGGTATACAGCCGGGCGATAAAGTGACGCTCTGCCTCCCCAACACGCCGCAGGCTGTGGTATGTTTTTATGCGCTGAATCTCATTGGTGCCATCTCCAACATGATTCATCCGCTTTCCAGTGAAGGAGAAATCGCATTTTATCTAAAGGACTCGGGCAGCGTTGCCGCAGTAACGCTCGACCAGTTTTACGGCAAGTTTGAAAAGGTACGAAAGGAAGTAAATCTTCCGCACCTCATTATCACCTCGATTGCCGATGCACTCGGCGCAGTTATGAAAATCGGCTTTGCCCTTACCAAAGGGCGGAAAATCCCGCCCATACCCGCCGATGCTCCCATAATTCGCTGGAAGGATTTTCTTTTACAGGCAGAAGATTTTTCAGGGGAATATGCCTGCCCGAGAAAGGCCTCGGATGCGGCGGTCGTTTTGTATAGCGGCGGCACAACGGGGACGACCAAGGGCATTCTCCTTTCCAATATGAATTTTAACGCGCTTGCATTGCAGACTGCCGCTATGAGCGTAACCTGTGGTCCCGGGCAGTCCATGCTTGCCGTCATGCCCATATTTCACGGGTTCGGGCTCGGCGTTTGCATCCACACGATGCTTTCGGCAGGTTGTCGCTGTATTCTGGTGCCGCAGTTCAATGCCCAAAGCTATGCACAGCTTTTAAAGAAAAAACGCCCTAATTATATCGCAGGTGTACCTACCTTGTACGAAGCCATCCTTCGAAACCCCGATATGGAAGGCGTAGACCTATCCTGTCTTTTGGGTGTTTTTTCTGGTGGGGACTCCCTTTCGATTGAACTCAAAAAGAAATTCGATACTTTCTTGAGAGAACATGGCGCAAAAATTCAAATTCGCGAAGGGTACGGCACCACAGAATGTGTAACCGCCAGCTGTCTTACGCCGTATGACACATATCGGGAGGGCAGCATCGGCATTCCCTTCCCCGACACCTTCTACAAAATTGTAAAACCCGGCACCTGTGACGAAGTGCCGTATGGTGAAGAAGGCGAAATCTGTCTTTCCGGTCCCACACTTATGATGGAATATGTAAATCACCCCGAAGAAACCGCCGACACGCTCCGCGTCCATGCCGACGGGCATACGTGGCTGCACACGGGTGACCTTGGGCTTATGGACCCGGACGGCTTCGTATACTACCGCCAGAGAATGAAACGCATGATTATTTCCTCAGGCTATAACATATATCCTTCTCAGCTTGAAAACATTCTTGATGCGCACCCTGCCGTGCACATGAGCTGTGTTATCGGTGTGCCGGATACATATAAAATGCAAAAGGTTAAGGCATTTGTTGTCTTAAAGCCGGGAACGGCTGCAACGGACGAAATGAAAGAACAACTTTTCGAGCATTGCCGAAAGAATATTGCTAAATACGCGATGCCCTACGATATTGAGTTTCGCGAGGATTTCCCGAAAACCCTTGTTGGAAAGGTTGCATACCGGCAGCTTGAGGACGAACAGAATAGGAAATGATAAAAAGGACCGGACAAATCGTCGGAAGGATTGGTTTGTCCGCTCTTTTATTTGTAGTGACGTTATAAGAATCATCCTATTCCATGTAAAAAATAAAAATATTCTAATAAAAGTAATTTTTTTAAAATTCTACCTTGACAGGTTTTTAAAAACCTGATATAATGTGACCAAATTGCGTATTTTTTAAGGAGGTTTTATGTAATGGAAATTCGTATCTGCGAAAACCCGGTACATCTCGGTGAACAAGCTGCAAAATATACGGCTGAAATTCTCCGAAATGCTATCGCGGAAAAAGGCGAAGCCCGCATCGTTCTTTCCACAGGTGCATCCCAGTTTGAAACAATTGATGCCCTGACGAAGCAGGATGTTGACTGGTCCAAGGTTGAAATGTTCCATCTGGACGAGTATGTCGGTCTTCCCATCACCCATGTGGCAAGCTTTCGCAAGTATCTGCAGGAACGTTTCGTTGACAAGGTAGCACCCCTTAAGGGCGTTTTCTTCGTTGACGGCACTGCCGAAGGCATTCCTGCCCTTACCAAGGAGCTGCGCCGCGCACCCATTGATGTGGGTCTTATCGGTATCGGTGAAAACGGGCACATTGCGTTCAATGACCCCCCTGCAGACTTCGACACGAAGGAAGCATACATCGTTGTAAATCTTGACGATGCATGTAAGAAGCAGCAGATGGGCGAAGGCTGGTTCCCGACGATTGACGATGTTCCGAAGCAGGCAGTATCTATGACCGTTTACCAGATTCTGCAATGCGAACGCATTGTTTCCTGTGTTCCCCATGCTGTGAAAGCAAATGCTATCTACAACACGCTCACGCAGGATACCAACAACATGGTGCCCGCAACCATCATGAAGGGACACAAGGACTTCACATTGTTCCTCGAACGGAACTCTGCATCTCGGGCAATCGACATTAAATAATCGCAAATGAAAAAAATTGCGAAAGAAAATTTTTGAGGCTATATTAAATTGGAGGCTATATTGAAATGAATACGAGTAGTATTATTGGCATTCTCATTGCCGTTGTAGCACTCGCGCTTTGCTACGTTCTCTTTAACTACATCCGCATTCGCAAGATGAACGAAGGCACAGACGAGATGGTCGAAATGGCAGGCATCATCCGCGATGGTGCATCCACCTTTGTTAAAACAGAATTTAAGGCAATTGCAATCGTTGTTTTGATTGTTGCCGCCGTTTTTTCTCTCTTTATTGAAAAAACAAGCGGTCTTACCCTTATCATCGGCGCTCTCATGAGCAGTGCTGTTTGTATCCTCGGCATGCGCAGTGCTACATATGCAAATGTTCGCACAGCAAACCGTGCCCGTGAATCCCGTTCCATCGGCGAAACCGTTAAGGTTGCCCTTTGCGGCGGCAGTATCAGCGGTCTGAGCGTACAGGCTTTCGGTATGCTGGGTCTTCTCCTGATTCTTGCCATCTGGGGTCTTCGCGATTTTGACGCAGTAGGTAGCGGCTTTATTACAAGCCTTGGCGCAAACCCCACAGTTATGCGTATTACCACCTACTCCCTCGGTTGTTCTCTCGTTGCCATGTTCAACCGTGTTGCCGGTGGTAACTACACCAAGGCTGCTGACATTTCTTCCGATATTCTCGCAAAAGTTCGTAACGACATGCCGGAAGATGACAGCCGCGTTCCGAACGTTGTTGCTGACTTTATCGGTGACAACGTAAACGACATTGCAGGTAACTGCTCTGACCTTCTCGAAAGCTTTGTTGCAACCATGTCGGCTGCAATCATGCTTGCCATCACCCTCTTTAAGGGGAATGAAGCACTCTTTGGTGCAACATGGATGTTCCCGATTGTTTTAGCCGGCTGCGGTATGCTCAGCTGTGTTCTCGGTCTTGGCTTTGCCGCTGTTCGTAAGATGGGCGACAATCCTTCCAAGGAACTGAATCTGGCAACCTGGATTTCTGCAGGTCTTACTGCAATTTTAGGTCTTGCTGCTGCATATGTAATTTTTAGCGGCAAGGCACTTCCCGAAGCCTTTACCTGTGGCTGGATTACCCCGTGGCTCTGTGCTATTTTCGGTATCGCATGCGGTATTGCAATCGGCTCTTTGACCGAATACTACACAAGCGCAGACTTCAAACCCACCCGTCGTCTTGCTGAAATGGCTCCCGAAGG
>JAZROH010000013.1:0-11296 GCA_045648645.1 Clostridia bacterium
GCACCTTGTTATCCCAATAATCATAGTGGGCAAAGCGACGAAGACTTGGTTCTATGCCACCAAGTATAATTGGCATGTCCTTTCCAAAGGCACGTCGCGCAAGATTTGCGTACACAATTGCACAGCGGTCAGGTCTTCCGCCTGCTTTTCCGCCCGGTGCATAGGCATCTGCATTGCGCTTTTTCTTTGCGGCGGTGTAGTTACTGACCATGGAGTCCAGATTTCCGCAGGAAAGAAGAACACCGAGCCGGGGTGGGGGGAATGCTGCAAAATCTGCTTCTGTATCAAAACGCGGACGGGCAAGAACAGCAACCCGAAAGCCTTCTTTTTCAAGAACGCGTGAAATAATGGCAGCGCCAAAGGAGGAATGGTCGATATATGCGTCTGCACTTACAAGAAGAAAATCATATGTATCCCAGCCTAAAACCTCCATTTCTTTTGGAGAAACAGGCAAAAACGGCATATATCAGCACCTCCTATTCCATAATTTCGGCAATAATATATTCTCCGGCAATAAAACGTATAATTGCGCGGGTATTATCTTTTATATGCGGAAAAATCTCGGTGGCAGATACAGTACCCTCTGCCCGTGTTGCTTCTTGTTTTGCCACGTTTCCGGCTTTTCCGTAAGGCGGTGCATAGACCGAAATAGCTGTATGGTCATAGAGGTTTTCAGGGTCTGGTTTTAGTACCACTTCGTTTCCAACGGAAAACGGCAAAAGACCGAAGTAATGCTTCTGCCCTGTAATGGTTATAAATACAGACACTGCCTCACCGCCCTTTCACTGTATTTATATAGTATAGCATATTTACTGTAAAATTGCAATCCTATACAGTAAAAAACAGATGCTTTTGCACCTGTTTTTTAAAATATAAAATTTACAATGTAGTTATCAGCCACCGAGTGCCGCCATATCAAGAAGCTGATAGGATGCGGGAATCTCATGCATAGCAGCACGGTGCCCTGCGGAAAGTTCTTCAATCGTGTAAATAAGCGTTTCTTCGCCGTCCACACTTTCAATTCCTGCAAGGGCATTATCGCGGAAATAAAAACGCATCGTTCCGCCGGCAGGTGTTTGATACTCGTCGAATTGCAGGTTTTCACCCGCAAAATCGCCATTTCCTTTTTTGGTAAACGTAATGCCGTCGGTAGAAATGGTTTCTCCCGCCATGTTGCTTGCAGAGGAAGAAACCTCAGCCCCGCTTGTAATTACGATTTTATTTTGGTGGTCAATCATGTAGGTGATACCATCTTTAATAACGGTATTATAAAGTGTACTGCCGGAAGCCGTTTCCATCGCAGTGCTCGAGCCGTTTACCGAAACGGCAAATTCATTGATGCCGCTCTCGCCCTGTACCTTGGCTTTCATGAAGTAGTTGTTGCTTTTGATAATGTCAATATACATCTGGGAAAGATGTGCACTTTCATCCGGCACGGGAGTCGGCGTGGGCGTTGGATTTGCGGTTTGCTGTGCCGGCATGTCGGGAGAAAGTGTCGCATCAGGATTCTCAGAAGACACGACATCCGCGGCTGCGGTTGCACTTGGCTCGGCTGTTTTCTCTCCCGGAATTTCTGTAACCGTCTTCGAACAGCCGGTGAGCAAAAGGCAAAAACATGTTAACAGTATAATACTTTTTTTCATATTTTTCGTCCTTTCTTATTTAAATTTACATTCAGTATACCATTATTTCCTGTAAAAAGCAACTAAAATTTTTCGTTGGAAAAACCAAAATCTTTTTCCTGCGAGGGTGAATGCCCGAAGAAACGGGTATAATTTCGATAAAAAGAGGTATAATCGTGAAAACCGACCGTCTCATAAACATCTGTAGGTCTTGCGCCTTGCGCGATTTTTCGCCTTGCAGCATGTAAGCGTTTTGCGGTAATATATTTTTTGGGTGAAATTTGCAGCCGTGCTTTAAATATCTCATAAAGATATCCTTCGGTAACAAACAGCTTCTGGCTGATTTCCGAAACGGAAGTGAGCGTATATAAATTTTTGTTTATATAATCGAGAGCATCAGCCAAAATAGGATTTAAAACGTAGGCTTTTTCGTGAGAGGGACCGTTGTAAATGCTGAGATTATAAAAAATTTCTTTAATCAGCATTTGTGCCATATCCACGAAATTTTCCGCGGAAAGGCAGTTGGAGTAATAGTCTGTTTTAGGAAAAATGTCCGCAATCGTATGATGCCCGATGCAATTCATCACCTTAATCTTTTGATAAACACGGTTTACGTCAATTGTATTTAAAATTGCAGGGTCAAAACAGATGTTATAGCGCTCGTAGGGCGCGTTTGAATACAGTTTTATACAATGATAGGTTGCAGGTGGTACCACAATCAAATCACCCGGCTTTAGCGGATATTCCTTTTCTTCAATTATATGGCATCCGTCTGCCTCCACAATATATAATAGCTCCGGAACTTCATGGGTGTGCGTAAAAAAACGTTCGGGGTCCATTGTGTTATCCCGCAGATGCTTGAAGATAAACTTATCGCTTTGAATATTAAAAAAGGTGATAGTATCCGACATGTTTTCTTCCTCCTTACTAAAGTATAGCAGACTTCCTGAGTTTTTGCAATGCTTTTTCTTGATTTTAGCTATTTATTTTTAAATTTTCATGTGGTATACTAAAGAAAAACCGAAAAAGGAGTGTTAAATATGCAAAAGCTTACCTTAGCAGTTATTGGGCAGGGTAGAAGTGGAAGAGATATTCACGGTAAATTTCTGCGTTCGGAAGAAAATAAGCTGTATACGGTAAAGTATGTTGTGGAGGCAGATGCTGAAAGACGGGAAAGAGCAAAAACAGAATATCCGGGTTGTGCGGTGTTCGAAAGCTATGAAAGCCTTCTGGATAAAACCGATATTGACCTGGTTGTGAATGCATCCTTTTCCGAAATGCATTATGAAATAACAAAGGCACTTTTGGAAAATAAGAAAAATGTATTGGTCGAAAAGCCTTTTGCGCGTACGCGCTTTGAGTGCGAGGATTTAATTAAAACTGCAAAAGAAAACGGTGTACTGCTCACTGTTTTTCATCAGTCGCTCGTTGCACCTTTCTATCTAAAAGCAAAGGAAATCGTAGAAAAAGGGTTGATTGGCACCCCTATGGTTGTTAATTTGCGCTATAATGGGCTTGCGCGCCGTTGGGACTGGCAGACCCTCCAGAAAAAGGTGGCGGGAAGTGTGTATAACACAGGGCCTCATCCGCTAGGTATGGCAATGGACCTTCTCGGGTTTGCCCCCGATATCCACGTAGCCTTTTCTTACCTTGATTGTGCGCTGACAAGCGGTGACGGCGAAGATGTTGCCAAAATTATTCTTACTGCTCCCGGAAAACCTGTTGTAGATATTGAAATCAATTCCATTGATGCATACTGTGATTATAATATTAAAATTCAAGGCTCGAGAGGTACAGTTAAGGCAAACGGGAAAAAATGTATGTATACATACATTGTGGACGGAGAAAATCCGGAAAGACCTGTAATTGAAGAAACGCTTCGCGGCGAAGATGGCACGCCGAAGTATTGCTCCGAAAAGCTTGAAAAGCATGTTGTGGAGGAAGAAATTGTAGGCTCCGTATTTGATGCATCTGTTGCTAAGATTTACGAAAATATTTATTATGCCGTTACCGAGGAGAAAGAATTGATTGTAAAGCCTGAGAATATTGCACATCTTATCGGCGTAATTGAAGCGATACATGCTGAAAATCCGCTCCCGCTGAAATACTAAAGGAGGGCATGAAAATGTTCAGAATTGGAATTTTAGGCTCTGATAATTCCCACGCAAAGGAATTTGCATCCGTTTGTAATTTGCCGGATGAAAACGGAAAATACTACTTTGACGATGCAAGAGTTGTTGCCATCTACGGAAACGATGATGACCCTGTTCATACGAAAGCCGTTGCCGAAGAATGTAAAATTGATTTTATTGCAAATGCACCTTCGGATTTTGAAGGTAAGGTAGACGCTGTTATGGTTGTATATCGCGATGGCGGACAGCATATCCGTGATATTCTGCCTTTTATTAAAAAAGGTATGCCTGTTTGGATTGATAAACCTATTGCGTTTACGAAAGAGGATGTGGATGCCTTGCTTTCCGCTATGAAAGAAACGGGCAATAACCTTGTGTGCGGTGGCTCGACCTTAAAGCTCAGCCCTGATACCCTTGGTGTAAAAGCGGAAACGGAAAAAGAAAGCTTTGGCAAGCTTATCGGCGGCGCTGTTACCTACCATGCAAATTTTGAAGCTAAATATAACGGAATATATTTCTATGGCTCCCATGCTGTTGAAATCGCACTGAAAATTTTTGGTTACGATGTGCAGAGTGTACAGGTTATCGGTATTAAGAGTGATAACACGACCGTTTCGGTAAAATACGCCGATAAACTTGTAACGCTTGTATTAAACGGCTTTTCTGCAAAAGACTATATCTTGGCAGTAGGCGATAAGGATTGCGCGATGCAGCAGATTTCTGTTCCGTTTAAAGAGCTTTGCAGGCTCGGTATTACAGAATTTGTAGAAATGCTTCGCACGCGCACTTGTCCCATCAGCCCTGAAAAGCTGGTAAAACCCGTTTACATGCTGAATGCAATAGACCTTTCGTACCGCGAAAACAGAGAAGTAAAGCTTTGTGAGGTACAGTAAACAAGTAGAGCGGAGAGTGGCGTATGGCAAAAAAGAAAATCATATATGATGCCCGAATAGATGCCCACCTGCAGGATGATTTCCCTTTCAAAATTTACAAAAAAAGCGGAAAGCATGAACAGAAATCACACACCCATAACTATATTCAAATATGGTTTGTTAAAGATGGAACATGTACCCATTGTGTGGAGAATAAAGAATATAACCTGACCAAAGGTGAAATTTTTGTTCTGCCTGCCGGTATTAACCATTCTGTAAGCTGTGAAAACGCGGAACTGATTGCAATGGATTTTACCGAAGCGTTTGTATGCGACATGGATGCAAACGGCGGCGTGGTAAATCATGCATACATTGCGCCGTTTCTTATGTCGGCAGGAAGCATTCGTCCTCGCGTCATGCTTGGCGGCGCGGCGCTCTGGAAGGTGGAATCGCTTCTTGACGAAACACTCCATGAATTTTCAGAAAGAGAAAAGCATTGGGAGATTTTCGTCAAAGCCAACGTGCTGAAATTACTTGCGCTTTTGGTGCGCGAATATGAACGGGGCACGTATCCTGAGAAAAAACAGGTACTGGATAAATACCGGGAGTCGGTAGTACCAGTTTTGGACTATGTGCATGCGCATTATGCCGAAAAGATTAGTCTTGAGGAAATGTGCAAGCTCGCGCTGCTCTCGCCCTCATATTTTTCTGTACTGTTTAAAGAAGTAACCGGAAGCACCTTTATTGAGTACGTAAATCATATTCGCATTATGAAAGCAAAAGAGCTTCTTGCGCGAAACGATAAAACCATTACCGGCGTTTCTCTCGCTGTCGGGTATATCGACCCTGCATATTTCAGTAAGCAATTTAAAAAGCTGACCGGAATTTCGCCCCTGAAATTTCGGCAGGCAGCACATGAAAATATGACAAAAAATAAATAAAAAAGGACAAAATGTATAGCTGTTTTCGTGTATTATGAATAATAGGTTATACGAAACCAATCAAATGTTAGGAGGTTTTTATGAAAAAGACAGCGGCAATTTTTCTGTGTCTTGTCATGCTTTTTGGGCTGATGCCCGTCATGGCGGCAGAAACGAAAACCAATCTCCTTGGAAACGGTGACTTAGAGTTTGCAGTTTCCAAGGAAGCAGAAGGTGCATCATATGCCTGGCCCGCAGGCTGGGTTGCAAGCGGGGGAGGCGTGGAAAACGAAACCTGTTATCTTGTGGAGGATGCGTATTCCGGAAAATACGCCATGGCGGTAGATGGCGGTACGGAAGGGAAAAACACGCGTGTTTCTGCACAGCTTAGCGGTATAGTTATCGGCGCGCCGTATGAGCTTACGGCGTATGTAAAGTGCGAAGGGCTTGGAAAAGGTGTTCGCATTTTTGCCCGTGCATCTTCGGACTATGGTAACCAGTACCCGCAAAATTCTATTTTAGTTATGGATACCGGTGGAAAGTGGGAAAAAATCACCACAAAATTCGTAGCGCAGAAGAAAAATCCCTATGTATGGGTGAATAATTATGGTCCCGGTAAGGTTTTGGTAGATACGGTTACGGTTACCCCTTGTAAGGATTATGCCATAAACGGTAGTTTTGAGGAAGGGCTTCGAAATGATACCTCGAAAACGCGCCTGCCCGGCTGGGAAGGCGGAACGCTTAATCTTGACGGTGCGCTTAAAGTAAACAAAGATAATCCGTTTGACGGGGAGAAGTATATCACAATTTCGGCAGGAAATGAAAATAATACAATTGCCTGCGACTTTGAAAATGCAGAAAAGACACGTTATTTTACAGTGGATAAGACATATACACTTCACTTCGCAGCAACAGCCGACAGAAAAGTGGATGCCGTCGCAAAGGTGGAATATATTGACGGTGAAAAAATGGTCATCGGGGAAGAAAAGCTTGCGTTTTCCACAAAGGATAAGGTCTGGACGGAATACAGTCTTGATTTTGCCGCGCCCAAAGACGCAGTGCGTGTGCGCGTATCGCTCTCCGGTGCTAAAAATGAAATTTCCTATGACGGTGTACGTATTGACTGTGCGGACATAAATGAACTCGTAAAAGAAGAAAAAATAACAACTTCTTCCCAAAAACCGCCCTATGGAGATTCTGTAAATTTGATTTCGAATGCAGATTTTGAAGCCGTAAATGCAGATGCCGAAGCTGTTGGTTTTGCCGCATATAAGGGCTTTGACGGAGGCTTTACCTCAGTAAGTCATGAAAACCCCCATTCCGGTAAAAACTGCATTAAGGTGATGGCAACAGAAGACGGCAAAAACCCTTGGGTACGTTTTCTGGTTACGGGTGTTGTTCCTGAAGCGACCTATCAGGTCTCCGCATTTCTCCGCCGTGTGCATGTTTTAAATGATATTGGACCGCACGTAAAGTTTGAGTTTTATAAAAACGGTGAGATTTCAAAGGAAAGTGCAAACGGGTCGCAGGATTCCCACAGTTTTATAAAAGAAAGCGAAGCCGGAAAGTGGTCAGAGGTATCTGCAACCGTAAAGGTTCCGGCAGGAACAGAGAGCGTTGCTCTTTATTTCCGTTTGAATTACCTTGGCGAAATCTACTGGGATGATGTATCCTTCTATATGGTAGAGCCGCCTGTTCCCGTAACAGGGGAACCGAACCATATTTTCTATTATACCGATATGAAAACCGGTATATATACTGCAAATGTTTCCGAATCCTTCGGGGCTATCCCTGCGGGCGCATATATGGATTTTGCATTGGAAAAGGATGGTGCGGTTATTGAAGAAATGAAAAATATTCCCGCGCAGAAAGAAACAAAGTTCGAGTTTTCCATAGCAAAGCTTTTGGAGCAGGGTGCACCCTATACCGCCCGCGTGCAGTTTAAAAATGCGGACGGCTCGCTTATCGGCACGGCGCAAAACAATGTGTATCGGTACGATAGACCCCCTCTTCTTACGAAAGACGGAAAATACATAGTAGACGGTGAGGTTTTCACCCCTGTTTTAGGCTACCATGTGTTTCATTTTACCGATGAAGTTTTAACAAAGGTTAAACAAACCGGTGTAAATGTAATTCAGCTTTCCTGCGGCACAGACTTTGAGGCGACGCGACAAACCCTAGATACGCTCCATTCCTATGGGATGAAAGCTTTCTTATGCTTGTATCTGAATATGAAGCCTGCAGCGCACCCTGATAATTATGATAACTCCGTTGCAGCCGTTAAGGCGCTGAAGGACCATCCCGCAGTATTTGCATATGCAGTGCAGGATGAGCCGTATCTGCATGGTACATTCGAGGAAATAAGCGACCTTTTGGAAAAATCCTATAAACTTATACGCGACCTTGATCCCGTGCATCCCGTAATGCTTGTTGAATCTGCATCTTCCCGTGCTTTTTATAAGTACGATGCGCTCTATTGCGATATCTTTAACGTGGACCCTTATGCTCGCTATGATTATCGTATGCCTACATGGACCGGTGAAATTGGGCAAATGTCAAAAGAAGCAGGGAACGGTGTAAAGCCGGGCTATAGTATCCTGCAGGCATGCTTAATTGCAGAGTATACTCCAACGCCGAACTCCATGCTCCATATGGCATACCAGCATTACTTTGAAGGCGGCGAAGGGCTCGGCTATTTCCGCTTTGAAACCTCTTCGGGTAGTCCCGAGATTCCGAATATGTGGGACTATGAGCTTTGGAACGGTGCGCTCACCCTCGGCGAGGGCGGAGAAATTGATGAACTGGAAGACTTGTTTATCAATGGCAAATATCCCATCATTGGGCAAGCGATTACCGATACCTATAGCTATATTGCATATGTAAAAGATAATACGCCCTATATCATTTTGATAAACCGTGTGTATGATAAGGAAACCCCCGTGGAAATCCCGCTTACAAGCTATAACGGCGCAGTATCCATTGGAAGCTTTACGGCAAGTATTGATAAGGGCATAGGGCTTGGCGGTGACCTTTCGGGTGACGGCGTGTTTAAAATGACCCTCCGGCCCAGCGAAGCCGCAAAGTATAAGCTTACACTTGCAAATCCTGTGGATTTCTCGGCAGTACCGGGCATGACGTATCGTGACCTTGGCCGTCATCCCTGGGCGAGAATGCAGATTGAAGCCCTGAAAGCAAAGGGCATTGTAAATGATGCAAGTAATGCCTTCTATCTGCCCGGCAGAAATATTACCCGAGCCGACTTTGCCGGCTTCCTTGTTCGTACCTTGGGGCTTTCGGCAGATGTGGGAACGGACTCCTTTGCCGACGTAAACCCGAATTCCGAATTTGCAAAGGAAATCGCAATAGGACGTGCTCTCGGTGTGCTAAACGGCATCGGCGATAATCTCTATGCACCCCTTGCCGAAATTTCACGGCAGGATATGATGACGATTATTTCCCGCGCCTTGTCCTTAAATGGGGATGGATATAATATTTCCGTTTACCCCGATGCAGGGAGTATCGCGGACTATGCGCTACCTCATGTAAAAGCCATGATGCAGGCAGGCATCGTAAAAGGAAATGCCGACGGCACCATAAACCCCCTCGGCAACACCACAAGAGCAGAAGCTGCGGTCATGATGCACCGCATTCTGAATAAATAATTTTTTGGAGGTATGTAAGGATGAAAACAGCTAAAAAACTTCTCGCACTTACTCTCACACTTCTATTGGCGGCTTCGATTTGTACCCTCAGCGTTTCTGCAGCGGCAGATTATACGTTTGATTTTGATGATGCGGAAGCAGGTATTACCGGTTGGAGCAGCGCGGGTGGAGATGCCACTGCATTTGCACATACGCAGGATAAGCACATGGGCGCCACCGGTGGTTCTTTGAAGATTACAAAAGCCGGATACCCTTTATACGGCGATGGTATTGCACTCGATATGAATGAAACATATGTCGTTTCGGCATATATTTTCATTCCGCAAGATGCGACCGTAGAATCAGCAACAGAAGGTAGTACTGCAAAAGGGGCAAGATTCGGTATTAGAAATTATAAAAACAGTGGTGATGCTTCTGTTCCGACTGACGACAGAAAGGTAACACAAACAGCACAACTTACTGCATGTAATGGTGCTTGGACGCGATATTCTTTTACCTTGGAAACGGGGAATTATTCTAAATTTTATTTATATATAAACGCAAACGATGTTTCCGAATTGTATGTTGACGGCATTACGGTGGAAGAAAATGCCTCCAGAGAACTTCTCTCAAACGGTGACTTTGAACTTATGGATGTTGCTGGTGACGGAAGTGTTTCCGCAAATAGTTGGACGATTGTAGAAGATTTATTTGAGTATGATACAACCGAAACTAAATCCGGTACCTATGCGTTGAAGGTTATGAAAGGTGGTGCCGGAGCTGGAAAAAGAGCATACCAGGAAATTACGGGACTTACCGGTGGGGCATGGTATGAAGCAAGCTTTTGGGTTAAAAGAAATATCTCACAAGCAGGAGCTATTCAAATTTTATCTTCGGAAAATGTTTCAGCAAGTGGTTTACCGCAATATGCTATTGCAAAAGGTGTAGATGAAGAATGGGTAAAGCATAATTTTATATTCCAACTTCCGGAAGAACAAAATAAAGCTTTTTTCTCAATTGTGGGGCATAAGAGTTTTGCTGATAATGAATGTTTTTATATTGATGATATAAATCTTCGCCAACTAAAAACTCGTGCAGAAATCATAGATACAAGTGGAAATGCCGCGTCCTCAATCACACAGGCCGGAACATACAATGCAAGCTTCACGCTTTTAAGTAATGATACAAGTGCTTCTCTTTCTAAAACTTCTATTGTAGCCCGTTATAAAAAAGTTGGCGGCGTAAAGCAGCTTGATGCAGTTACAGTAGACAGCATTTCTGTGGCACAGAATGCCGAAGTCCCTTATTCGACACTGTCTCTTCCCATAGAAGTACCCGCAGGCGACGAATACGAAGTGAAAGCGTTCATGCTTGATCTTCCCACCATGCAAAATGCTTGCAAGGCGGCATCTGCCGTTACAAGCGGTTATAACAACTAATCCGGAGAAAATGAAAAAAAGGTTTTGTGTTTTATTGGCTCTTTTATTGAGCCTCGGTGTGTTTCCTGTCGGCTCCGAAGCTTCGGCTACGGAGCCGACAGCCGACCCGCTTATAAATAACGGTGATTTTACTGTCCTTAATGCCGAGGGGACGTTTTTTGATGGCTTTAAACAAAATCAGGGAACGTGCGCAGTGGAAACGGAAACATATTACTCCGCACCCTATGCCTTAAAGCTTGGCACAGCAGAGGAAGATGGCGTAGAGGACAGAGTTACCACACAAATTTATAATGTGCAGGCAGGTGCAAAATATAAATTTACCGCCCGCGTGATGTCCGGCGCGGCGCTCGCGTATATGTCTGTTTCCTGCTACGACGAAAACAAAAACATTCTCGACGGGTTTCAAGGAATTTTTGTATCGGAAACCGGCGGGGAATGGGAAGAAACGGCGTATATTTTTACTGCTCCTAAGGCCTGTGTTCGTTTCTATATGTATCTTCGAGCGCAGGGCGCGGGCGTAGCATATTTCGATGATGTTACGCTCGAAATGATAGAGTCGGCACCCTGTATTTATCTGGAAATGGATAGCTTTCTGTATACAGAACAAACAAATTGTCCTGTATCCGTAACGCCGAATACAGATGTGTATACCTTCGCGAAAACGGATTCG
>JAZROH010000014.1:0-19479 GCA_045648645.1 Clostridia bacterium
GATTGAAATTTTTATAAAACAGTGCAAATTCAGGATTCTGTTCTGAATCTTCAAACTGGGAAAATAATTTACGAAAGTCATTCAAAAACTTTCTATATTCGTCGTCAACTATATTGGATTTATCCATGGGTAAGTACAGTATATCTAATTTATCAAATAAGATTTCATAATTGTTGTAGAAGAGACGCGAACAAGTTTTTTCAAATGCTTCTCGCTTTCCGTATTCTTTATTTAACATCTTGTTGAAAATAAGCATATATAAGTCAATCAGGCTAAACTTATGCTTTTTTGCATCCGCAATTTTCTTTTCTTTTAATTTTCTGTTGGTCTGCCAATCGTATTTCATATACATAATTGGCAAGTTGTTTTTCGAGATAGGACGCTCTGTATCATTCAAAAAATAAATTTCGCCACTATCGTATTTCCTAATATCATTTCTTTCCATTTGCAAGACATTAAACAAGTTATCTAAATTTATTTCTTTATTATTACCTACGCCGTACCATTTTCTTAGCATCTCATAGAGCTGCTCACTTACCACTACTTTGTTGTACTTATAAAATGTCGCAAACAACCAATAATCTGACAAACAGCTTGATGGCTCTTTGTTCAGAAGTCTTTTCATTCGATTAGAAATATATTTTTCAATTCGGTCAATTTCTTCGGTTTCGGTAGGGAAAGTGGCTGTTTCGGAGCCGTTCTCGTTTAATTGCATAAGTTTAACATAATTGCTAATTTCCTTACTTTGCAACCTTACAATTTCCCCAGTTGAAAATTTTTCTTTAAGCTCAGAAGACAACATCTTGTCATATTGAATAAATGCATCTTCCTTGAATATATAAGTACCCCGTTTTCTCTTGCTGGCATATATATTTCCTGCAAGCGGTATCTCATCACCAAAAAACACTTCTCTTGGTATTTTATAACGCCTATGATAAGAACCGTTTTCATCTCTAAATTCTATTGTTTTGAAAATCTTATCCAATGATGCGGATGTTGAACAAATATTGGAATCTATCGCGTTTTTTAATAACCCTTCCATTTGTTCTTGCTTATTTTCAAATAGAACGCAATTATATTCGATTGTAAATAATCTCATTAAATCTACAGGATAAACTCCTTTTACCTCAACTGCTGCATTTAAAAAATTACAACACCAAGATTTCGAACGATCCATCAGTTGAGAAAAAATTTGAACGCCGCAACCCAACCGCTGTTTTTCAACCTCTTTTGCGATATTTCTTAGTTTTATCGTTGATGAATATCTTGCCTGCATATATGCAACCCCTAACCTTAAAAAAAATCGATTTTTTTATGTACTTTGTTTTTTCTTATTATATCATATTTCTTTCTGTTTTTCAATAGAAAATTGGAAATGTCCAATATTTTGCAAAAAGTTCTATAAATTTCATTATTGAGTGAAATCTTGCAAAAATCCAAGAACTTTGTTGACAACATTTTGAAAAAATCTGTCGTATAATGGATATAGAGGTTGCGAGAACGACGAGGTCTTAAAACCGATTTGAACCTTGACAATTGAATACAAAAGCAAAGGTACTTTACGATATGAGAGAGCGTAACTGCAAATCCGCCATAACCTTATTATATATGTAAGCGAGCGATAAGATTTAGCAGAAAAACAGAAACCAACTGTGAGCGACGACCTTATATTGAATATAATGATACTTCTGTCCAGCCACAACTCACGTAATGGGGGCAGTCCGGTGAGAACCACGGGAAGGTGAAAGTCCTATGTGCGGAAAGGTAAAACCGCAGCCTTTGTTAGAGAATCTACATTATATATAAAAACAAAATTGAAAGGATTGATTAAAATGAAAAAAACAATAAGAAAACTAAATGTAATTGAAGCATATCAAGAAAACGAAAAAATGAAGATGCAGGAAACTGCAACAACACAGACATTATACAATATGGAATGTTTGTATGGCATACGGAAACTGATTCCCGATAACTCAATTGATTTGATTGTCGCTGATTGTCCTTATACATTGGATACCAATAATGGTATCGGTAGCGGTGCAATAGAAAATGCTTCTTATTTAAAAGAAATAGATTATATGTGCAATGGCTTTGATATTCGAATACTTGATGAATGTGTGCGAGTGCTTAAAAAGATTAACGCATTTTTCTTCTGCTCTAAAGCACAGATTCCTATGTATATAGAATATTTTTCAAAACTCGGAGCCAATATTCAGCTTCTCACTTGGTCAAAACTTAATCCACCACCTCTTTGCTGCGGAAAGTATCTGAGCGACACTGAATACATCGTCTATGTTTATGAGGATGAAATTGCTGATAAATACACACTTATCACAGACCATTTTATTACAAACAAAGTAAACATCAAGAAAAGCGACCCGTTATATCATCCAACAAAAAAGGATACTGCGATACTTTCAACACTTATAGAATCTGCTTCAAAAGAAGGAGATATAGTCATGGATATGTTCGCAGGTTCTGCTTCTACAATGGTCAGTTGTATTGAGACAAATCGCAGATTTGTCGGCTTTGAAATGATGGGAAAATATTATGAGATTGGTATGAAAAGAATTGAAATGGCACTTGAAGAACATCCCGAATATAAATTTGAGCCAATCTCATTAGTTTCAGACACAGATGTGATATTTAACGATAGTGAAGCAATGTTCAACACAATTCAGGATGGCGAAATTGACCTTGCATATTTTGATGTATGCGGAAGAGGGGCAGATATTCCATATGAATTGATGGAAAAAGTTATCGAAAAGCAGAAGAAACCTCATCTTTATGTGATGACAGATATGGTGCAATTCCCGATTGTGTTGATGTATTTTGTAAAGAAGGATTATAAGTACGATATTATCACAAGTCATCAGCAGGGTTGCACAAAATACATAATATTTCTGCGCAAGGGCGGAGTCAAGGTTTATGGTTCGTATCATACCAAACGAAAATTTTATGAAGATGATCGCGATATGTCCCTTCCATATCAGGATAATATGCCATACGAGCTTATGGAAAGACTGATTATCAATTCGACATTACCTGGTGATACTGTGTTCTGCTCTGCCGGTTATGGTACAAGCATAGAAGTATGTATGCAGGAAAATCGTCGTTATATCGCATTTGAGGACAATTTGGACAAGCTCTCCTATTGCTTGGATATGATTGAAAAAACGGATATATCCATCTCAGACTCAGATAGTCTTTGTGTTAGTTAATTTATCATGATGAACTGCCGTTGAAGTTTAAGGGATAACCTCGCAACGGCTGTATAAAACCCTTTAAAAAGCCTTTATGCTGGTTGCAAACAGTGTAAAGGTCTATAAAACACTGGGGGACGCCCCTTTACATATGGCGAGTACTTGCCTCTTTAATAAAATTTAAAATTATAAGGAGGAATCGACATGGGTTTAGACATGTTTTTATTTTCAGTAGAAAAAGGTAAAGAAAAGTATTTGGTGGACAATAAAAAACCAGGTAATTATTGTATGGAATGTATTCCTGGATTTCTTGATGAATTTCCGGAATTTGCTGAGGTGTTTTCAAATGTGCTTGGAAGTCCTATTTATGTTGATGATATAAGTGCAGAAAGACGCTTAGGTGAAAAATTACTTCCATATAATTTGGTAATCCCAAATTGTGATAATCCTGAAAAATACTATCAAGAACTATGTTATTGGCGTAAAAGTAACGCTATACATAACTGGTTTATTAAGAATGTTCAAAACGGAATTGATGACAACAGGTGGCATAAGGTGTCTCTTGATGATTTGAAACAGTTAAAGTCTGTTTGTGAAACTGTTATAGCTCATTCTGAAATACCAGGCTCTGTACTTTTAGATAATGATGCCTATTACAGTCAGCCTATAAAAGATCCTACTGTAGCAAAAAAACTACTACCTACAGCAGATGGTTTTTTCTTTGGTGAGACAAGTTATAACGGAGAGTATCTTAATGATCTGAAAGACACAGTAAAGATGCTTGAAAAAGTTCTGGCGGAAACTGATTTTGATAAAGTTACTGTATTTTATAACTCTTGGAGTTAAGTTAAATTTCAAAACAACATCAAAATACTGCAGTTTTTGATGTTACATAAAAATCGATAACAAAGAGAATAGGCCCCTCTTTGGAAGTGGTAAAGCGCTTTACCTTCGAAAATTATTAAAATTTTTTGAGGTAAACAAAATGAAACAATTATATAAACTTTTAATCGCAGCATACTGCGAAATTGATAAGTATGCAAGTAAAGCTTATTCAGCTATTCACGGAGTGCCTGAAGCACTCAATTTAGGTGATATAACCAAGGTTAATCCACACAGACTTGTACCTTACAATGTTCTTGCAGGTGGCAGTCCGTGTCAGGATTTTAGTATTGCAAATGGGAATTCAGAAGGCAGTTTATGGACATGTTCCTGCGGATATAAATATAATCCGCTTACTGTTCATTATAGCGAGCGTAAATATTGCCCTTGCTGTCATTCTGAAAACATTGAAAAGACCCGTTCTTCATTACTGATACATTATTTAGATGTGTTGCGCAACACAATGCCTTTGGTGGCTTTTTATGAAAATGTAAAGAATCTTGTTTCAAAGAAGTTTAAAGATTCCTTTGATATGTTTGTATCAGAAGTTGAAGAATATGGCTACAGTGTTTATTTTCAGGTTTTAAATGGAAAGGACTATGGTATCCCACAAAACCGCGAGCGTGTGATTATGCTTGCGATTAGAAAAGATGTTGATAATGGCAAATTCAAGTTCCCTGAACCTTTTACAGGTGGTAAAACATTTAATGATTTATTGGACGATTGTGATTACTTGTTTGAAAACACAGATGAAACAATCGTTATTGATGACAAAATTATGCCTGGTGTTAAAAGGAACATTGAGCGCGATAAACATCTTATCGTTGCCAGTGATAAGGGAATATACAGAATCCCTTGCACTAAATCATTTCAGGATAATGCAGTGGGATTAAAATATAGTCCAACCATTGCGGCAAGTAACCATTCAACAATCGTATTGCAGAAAACACAAGTAGATGGCATTGACCGCTACTACTTTAAAAAGTTAAGGCCACATGAAGCAATGCGCTTTATGGGTTTTGCAGATGAAGATTACATAAAGGCTTCTTCAGTAGTAAGCGATTCCCAAATATACAAACAAAGCGGTAATAGCATTATTACAGATGTTATTTATGCTGTGTTTAAAGAATTGTTCAAGGCAATGCCATACTTGTTCACAGATATGAAACTTTTACACTTGTTTTCCGGTATCGGAAGCGTGGAAAAAGGTATAAAAAGAGTTATAGATGAAGCAAATGCACTTGCTTTAGAGGGCGGTGATTTGATTGCTTAATTGCAAATCTCACCGTATACGCAATCCAACGAGATGATTGCTGTTCATATGATTAAAAATTTTAAAGATAAAGGAGATAACAAAAATGAAACCTGTAACAGTAGAAGATTTATATGAATTATGTAAAAACCAGATAGCTAAAGGAAATGGTGATAAAACAATTCTGATTAGTTCCGATGATGAAGGAAACAGCTTTCATACATTGTTTTATACTTTTACCGATGAGCTTGATACTATATTGTCATTTGAAGATTCATTGCCCTTTAAAACAGATCCACACAAAGTTATTTTATTAGGTTAAGTATTACAATAACAGCCTGGCGGTAGCTGAAAATACTGCCAAAATAAAATTTACAAGGTCGAAATCGACCATAAGGAGGAATTTAAATGAAAGCAAGTAAAAAATTATTAAACGCAATGAAGAGGTGGGCCAGAAAAGTAATGAATTGTGGCACCTTCTTGGATTATATTGAAATTATATGTACCAACTATGATTTGTATAGTCAATCAAGAATAGAAACTGTTAGCTTCGGTAAAGAATCTGCGGATGCTAAAAGAGTGTATTCTTTGCTTAGTGCAACACTTTGTGCCATGGAATATCTTTTGACAGAGCACAAAAATACGATTGTTGGCATTGCAACAAAACAGTCCTTTCAAAGTGCTGTAAATACATTAGGTGCTTACCTTAATTTGCCGGAAATAATTCACTTTATAAATCAAAAGCCAAAAGAATTTTTTGAGACAAGAGCAAAAAAGCAGGAATTTCTTTTTTCAAACGAATCCAAGGCAACAACAGGAGAGGAATTCTTCAAAAGTAAACCTTATAAGTTTGCAATGCTGCTCTTAAAGAAGATAGCATATGAAACTGCAAAGGAAGTTTATGAATATATTGAAGATTATACAACGGATTCAGATGAAATGATAAGCTGGATAGATGAATGTAAAATGTACATTACGGATTGGAAAAGATTGCTTATAGAACCAGATGAATGGTTTGATACAGATGATTTGTCAGATACAGATGTTCTTTTGGGAAGTTCAAAAATATTTATGACAGCAAAAATAATTTCCCTTCTTGAAGATTAAGTAATGGAAATCTGCACCGCACACCTGATGGTGATAAATTTTACAAAGTCCCTGCTGAAAACTATTGCGGTATGTAACCGCAGGGTAGATAGGAGAATATAAAATGTCTAAAAAAAATAAGAAAAACAATCACAAGCTTAAAAACACAATAAATATACCTTTGATTTTTCCTAAAGATGCACCTTGCATAAGAACAATTAACAAAACGGTTGAAATCCCATATTCATATATGATGAAAAAAGATATATCTCCATTGGTAAAGTTATGTAAATGGTTTGACGAATTTGATCCTGTTGATTGTAATATGTTTGTTGTTATAACCGAGGTACCCAATTATCAATCTGTGTCAGAAATTATAACCAATTTTATTCACCCTTTACAATCATATTTATTTAAGTTGGTGTCAGAATATCCTCAGGCTTTAATGTATTTGAGACATTGTGATAAAAATTGTAGAGACGATATAACAAATGCTATAACTATTCTTGATTTTTATACTGATCACCATCACTTTGAGTTTGGTTTGAATACCTTTGATTTAGTCATTACTAAGCTTTGCAATTATTTGAAAAGCAAAGGTAAAACTTTATCAGAGATTTTTGAAATTGTTATAAATGAAGTAGCATATCCTGTCGATGTTCCTGTTGATGTGCAAAAATTTGAATATGAAAACATTCCTGACATAGAAAATCTAATTAGAGCTATCCTAGGTATTTATGAGTTATGTAATGGTTTTATGTGGGAGGGTGATTCTATAATGAATTCCGATGGCGTTGTCATTAAATATGATGAAACAGCCAAAGTAATTTCTGTAAATTGCGAATAATCGCAATAAATTACTTAAACCGCACACCATCATGGTGAAAAATACATAAAATCCTTGCAATAATGCTATTGCGGTACGCATCTGCAAGGTGGATTGGAGAATTGTAATGGATAAGTTAATAATACAAAAATATCCTAAATTTAATGATGAATTTACATTTGATAATGTAATTGAATTAGAAAACATATTTGAAGAAGAAACAACAGCGGATTGCAATTATAGCAAAGAAATCATTGATTTCTATAAGCCTTATTACACTAACTACAAGACAGAAAAATACTGGTACAACCCTTGTGATAACAAGTTAGATTGTTATACGAACGAAGAAACATTGAGGGAAAATTTATTTGTGGACTTTGTTCCCGAAGGGGTTATAAGCTGGATTGAATCACATAGTGATGGTGATATGGACACACACTGCATTTTAACAAAGGAAGCATTGCAGGAACTTTGCAGATTATGTTGGTGTACAGGTAATGAGAAATACGTCGCTGAAGCAACATTCCCGTCATCAATAGACAACTATGATTTTATATATTTTAGAACAATTTTTAAGTTGCTGACAGTATTACCACATATAATAAGCGAAACAGATTTCGAAAAATACGAGGTAATCTGCAACATTATTTAATGTTATATAGTTTTGGCGGTTCTATTCAAAAATCGCAAATATTATAGAAAGGGACAGGAGGCAAATCATATGAAGGAAGTACCAATTTGGGAGAAAAGTAATCTGACATTAGAAGAAGCTGCCGCATACACTGGTATCGGTATTAGCAAAATTCGTCAGTTGTCAGACAGAGAAGATTGTGAGTTTGTCCTCTGGGTAGGTACAAAGAGATTAATCAAAAGAAGAAAATTTGATGAATATATCGAAATGGCATACTCAGTATGACAAATAATTAATAAATGTATCGGAAATATTGAAAAAGGCGCCTTGCGTAATTGGTGTACCTACGTTATAATAGGTATATAAGCTAAGGTGCCTTTTTTAACTGAATTTATAGAAAGGAAGTTGAAAAATGGCAAATAATACTAAAACAAAGAAATCAAAAAGAAGATTGGATAGGAACAGAGTAACCTTGCGTAAAGGGGAATCTCAGAGAAAAGACGGCATATATTTTTATCGTTGGACTACTCGTAACGGACAAAGACATTACATATATGCGGCTACACTTGATGAACTGCGTCGCAAGGAAGTGGAATTGACTGTTGATAAATTTGATGGAATTCGTACAGATAAGCAACATACAACAGTTAATGATATGTTTGAGCTCTGGTGCGAACTAAAAAGGGGGCTAAAAGATAACACATTTCAAAATTATAAGTATATGTATAATAACTTTGTCAGAAACAATCTTGGAAAACTGAGAGTATCTGAAGTAAAAAAATCGGATGTAAAGAAATTCTATAATACAATGGCGGATGAAAAAATCTTGAAAATTGCAACAATAGACACTATACATAACATTTTACACCAGGTTTTTGCACTTGCGGTGGATGATAACTATATTCGTACAAATCCTACTGATAATATGTTAAAAGAGCTAAAGCAATCGCATAATTTTCAAGTAACAAAAAGAAAGGCACTAACGGTTCCGGAACAAGATTTGTTCATCAATTTTTTAAAAACAAATTCTAAGTATAAGCATTGGTATCCTGTGTTTGCTGTGATGCTTGGAACCGGAATGCGCGTTGGTGAAATAACCGGTCTCCGCTGGTCGGACATAAACTTTGAAGAAAATACTGTAAGAGTTAATCGCACTCTGGTATATTATAACAAAGGTGATAATATCGGCTGTTCATTTGCTATCAATTCTACAAAATCTCCTGCAAGCTATCGCACAATTCCAATGTTAGAATCTGTTAAAGAGGCATTCTTATTAGAAAAAGCCTATCAGGAAGAGGCTGGAATATCTTGTAATGCTATGGTTGATGGTCATACAAACTTTGTGTTTGTAAATCGTTTTGGTAATGTCCAACACCAAGGTACACTGAATAAGGCAATCAGAAGAATTATTCGAGATTGCAATGATTCGGTTTTGTTAAAAGAGGAAGAAAATCCTGTTCTCTTGCCGCCATTCAGTTGTCATTCGTTAAGGCATACTTTTGCCACAAGACTCTGTGAAAATGGCGTAAATATAAAGGTTATTCAAGAAGTGCTGGGACACAGCGATTTTACTATCACAATGGACATTTATACTGATGTAACCAAGGAACTTAAGCAAAGGGAATTCAATGCTTTGAATATGAAGTTGAGCAGTTAACTCGTCTACTACACCAACTACACCATTTACTACACCATTTCTCCTAGTATGTGTGTAGACTTATGAATACTTATAAAAAAATCGGTATTTCACAAATGCTTGACAAAAAGGGTTATAAAGAGTTATAATAACTTATGAAATTATTGGGAATCAAATCCCGACCATGAAAAGTTTGGATAAATAAACCGCATAAAATAGGGCTTTTGGGAGGGTTTGGTGCTCCAAATTACTCCATTTGTACTCCACTTTTTGCAAGAATTTATGTTGAAAAAGGAACTGGACGGAAAATATTACTATTTTGATTGCACCAACAATGCATCATTCGGTGACGAAAATGCATTTGCGTGGAAGAATAAAGGGGAAATGCTTTTTTCACCCAAGAGCGAGTATGATCCATATTTACCATCAAACAATTTAAATTGTTGCATATTATATACTTATGGAAAGAAGGATAAAAATGAAAAAAATTAGAAAGATAGCAAGCGTTTTACTCACAATTCTTATGATTATGCAAATATCAACAGTATCATATGCACAGAATGTAAAAGCACCATCAGATGTTCACTGGGCAACCGAAGAAGATGAATGGATAACAAGTGATACAGAATTGGTCTTTGAACTGCCCGATGGCGTTTTGATTTATAAAATTACACTTTATAAAGATGGCAAAGAAGTATATTCATCGGTACAGGAATTGGAATCATCTGCACCGGAATGGTATGAAGATTTTTGGGAAGAAATTGAAAAGAATGGGTATGGTTCATATACTGCAACAGTTTCAGTTGCTCCCGGAGAATTAGAGGATTATTTTGAAGAATATGACGACGATAATGATATACCGATGGTTGCAACCTCAAAAATGAGTGATGTTTTTGTATATACAAAAGATTATGTTCCTAACCAACCTGGAAATACTACAAAAAAACCAAACACTTCCGCAAACGAACCAACTGGTACTACCGGTAACAAGTCGACAACAACACCATCTTTTGAAAATTCCATCCCCGGTGTCAATACTGTAAATATAACTGACATTTACAATAATGAAGTGTTTGAAATTGTTGACGTGCAAGAAGGAGACCAAAAAGCAACCCACGAATATAGAAAATTGTTAGCAATTTCAGAAGAAAATATTCACGAAACAGATTATCATTATCATAACGGTTTAATATATAAAAAGGGAAACGGTACGTCTTTTGCCGGTTATTATGACATTGATGGTAATCTTCTGAAAATTGGTAATATCATCCCCCAAAGTCACTCAAATGGATATTGTCCATTATCCAATAAGCTTGTGGCAAATGGCCTTTATGATTATGTAAATAAAACAGCATATCAATTGCCAATAAATTTAGAAATAGCACTGCATATGAATACAATATATGATGTAACCCAAACTAAAAAAATAAACGAAGAAACCAGTAGCATATATTATGATTATACGGTAAATAAAGTATATACTATAAAATTAAAAAAATATCCTATTATAACAGTAAAGTATAACAATGGAGTAATTAATTTCGATCAATTACCTATTATTGAAAACGGAAGAACATTAGTCCCTTTAAGAGCAATATTTGAAAAAATAGGTGCTGATGTAGAGTGGAATGGTGATACACAAACTGTTACAGCAACCAAAGGCGATATAAGCATATCCCTTACTATAAACAGCACAACCGCCATAAAGAACGGACAAAACATCGCTCTTGATGTTCCTGCTAAAATAGTAAGTGGAAGAACACTTGTGCCTGTAAGATTTGTTTCCGATTGTTTTGGCGTCAATGTTGAATGGGACGGAGCAACACAAACAGTTATACTAACAACTAAATAATTAGACTAAAAAGAACTTTCCCCCACATATTAAAAAAGAAGGTATATTTTGCGAAATCGTTTTCGTCGGCGTACGATGGTACGGCAGAGAACGATTTCGTAAAAAGCAAGAAATGACGGAGATACTCGATGAATCTCCGTCATTAAGGTTTTATGATTTTTTTGAATGTAGTATGGATAAGCAAAGTATTTAAAAAGTTATTCTTGCGGTAGAGCAAGTTTTTCGACAGTCTGTCCGACGCGCCATGTGGCGCGCCGGTTCTATGTGGGTTTCTTATTTTTCGTCTTTATAAATTTCTTTGAAGTATTTATACGTATCTACCTTCAGTTCGCCGCATGCATCCTCGTCGCAAGCGACAATGCCGTCGGCATGGAGCTGCAATGCGCTGATGGTCCAAGCGTGGTCAACGCCGCCCTCTACGCAGTGGCGAAGCGCTCTGGCTTTATTGTGGCCGCTGATGAGAAGCAATACCTGTTTGGAATCGCAAACGGTGCCGACGCCAACGGAAAGTGCCGTTTTCGGAACCTTTTCGGGGTCGTTATCAAAGAAGCGGGAGTTCACAATGAGCGTATCTCTTGTAAGGGCACGAACGCCTGTGCGGGAAGAAAGAGAGGTGAAAGGCTCATTGAAAGCAATGTGACCGTCCACACCGCTGCCGCCGAGGAAAAGGTCAATGCCGCCGTAGGAAGCAATTTTGTCCTCGTAACGCTGACATTCCGCTTCAAGGTCCTCTGCCATACCGTTTAAAATGTTAATGTTTTCGGCAGGGATATCAATGTGATTGAAGAAATTGTCATGCATAAAGTACCAGTAGCTCTGGTCGTGTTCTTTCGGAAGACCTACATATTCGTCCATGTTGAAGGTAACAACATTCTTAAAGGTTACTTTACCGGCTTTGTTCATTTCAATCAGTCTTTTGTATACGCCGAGAGGGGAGGAGCCTGTAGGAAGACCCAGAATAAACGGGCGGTTTTCCTTGTGGCTGTTAATGGCATCGGCGATATGCTCTGCTGCCCATGCGCACATTTCATCGTAGTTGTTTTTGATAATAAGTTTCATGTAAATCACTCTCCAATTTGATTTTAGGCGGGAACCAGAAAAAATTCCCAACGGACATATTATACCTTTTAATTTGCGTTTTGTCCAGTATATTTTTATATTTTGTGTTATTTTTTCCGTACTTTTTAAAGAACACGAAAATCTCTTGACGGCGTGGCGGGAAAATGGTATAATAATTTTACTTTATACGCTGGCATTTGCTTTTGCGAAAGGAGAAAAAGGATGCGTAAATGTATTGCACTGTTTTTAGCGTGTATATTGCCGGTATTGTTTGCGGCATGCAGTAAGGAAGAGAGCACGCCGAACGCGTCACCGGAAAACACAATGGAAATTAAAGAGGGCGACGTGGAAGCGTTTTTGCGTGGAGAAAATAAAGCGCTCTTGGAGGCGTTTGATGGACAAGAATAATCGGGCTGTACCCAAAAAGGTGGCGGCAATTCATGATATTGCAGGCTTTGGGCGAAGCTCCCTTACAGTCGTTATGCCCACCCTGAGCGTTATGGGGCATCAGGCATGTCCGGCGCCTACGGCAGTCCTTTCGTCGATTACGGGTTTTTATACCGGGTATGAGATGGAGGATATGACGGCGTTTTTGTCCCGTTGCTTTGCCCATTGGAAAAAAGAAAATTGTGAATTTGACTGCATATATACGGGCTTTATCGGCTCTGCCGAGGGCGTAGCCGTAACGGAAGCATTCATGGCGGAAACAAGAGCACCGCTTGTGGTGGTAGACCCGGTGTTTGCCGACGACGGCAAATGTTACGACTGCTTTGACAGTGCGATGGCAAAGGCGATGGCACGCCTTGCAAAACGGGCAGATGTGCTCACTCCGAATTTAACGGAAGCTTGCTTTTTGACGGGCGAGCCCATGGGTGCGGATTTACCCGCGGCAATGCGCTGCGCGGAAAAGCTTGCGGCGGACATGCGGGGCTCGGTTGTGATTACAGGTGTTCCGTGCGGCAAAACTGTGGCGGTGCTTGTATATGACAAGAGCGAGGATTCGATGTACAAGATTGAAAATCCGTATCTCCACACCCATTATCCCGGCACGGGAGATTTGTTTACTTCCGTCCTGACAGGCGCGCTTCTTTCCGGAGCACCCCTTTCAAAGGCGGCGGGAAAGGCGGCGGATTTTGTGTTTACCGCCATTCGTACGGCACAGGAGCGGGGGGTACCCGTCCGTGAAGGCGTACCTATGGAGCTGCTCGTGCCGCGCCTTTTGGAAGACCACGCACTGCAAGCTGTTCGCCTATAGCAAAAACATACAAAATTTGCAGAAAAGTTTAGACAAGTTATACATACAAATATAAAGTAATGTGTGATATACTATTTTAAAATATTTTTCTGTAAGGTATTCCCTTTTTATTTTTTTTATGGTATAATAGGAAACATCTTGCGGATATGCATAATAAAGGGCAGAATCATACTGCCGGAAAGGAAGAATGCAGATGAAAGTACTTGCAATCGGCTGTCATCCCGATGATATTGAGGTGGCTTGTGCCGGTACAATGGCAAAATATGTTAAGGAAGGACATGAAGTAACCGTATGCCACGTGGCAAACGGCAACATGGGGCATGAAATTATTCAGCCTGACGAACTCCGCGAAATGCGAGCAGAGGAAGCTAAAGCGGCAGGCCGTCTTGCCGGGATTAAGGTTATTACCTGTGATATCGGAGACCTTAAGCTGTATTCCGAGGATAAGGCGCAGCGTGACAAGGTAGTGGATGTTATCCGCGCCGAGCAGCCGGACGTTATTATTACCCACGATCCGGATGATTATATGCCTGACCATAGAGCCGTCAGCAAGCTGGTGTTTGACGCATCGTTTACGGCAAGCTGTCTGCACTATGAAACGAGCGTGCCCGGCACCGCAAAAATTACACCCATTTACTATATGGACACACTCGCAGGTGTAAACTTCCTGCCTACGGAGTATGTAGATGTTACCGACACCATCGACCTTAAGATGGACATGCTGGAATGCCATGTAAGCCAGATGAAGTGGATGCGTGACCATGATAACATTGATTTTGCGGATTTCGTAAAAACATGCGCGAAGTTCCGCGGTCTGCAGTGTGGCGTACCGTATGCAGAAGCATTTAAGAAATGCTATGCATGGCCGAAACTTGTACCGAAACGGCTTCTGCCGTAAAAATAAAAAAAGAAGAGAGGAAGAAAAACCATGAATTTTGCAGATACCGTAAAAGGCTCTCTCCTTGAGGGCTTCTATCCCGCCGGCTGGGATATGGAAAAAATTGACGCTTGCTGTCAGCACAAGCCGGAAGAAATTTTTGAAAAGCAGTCCTTCTGGCATAAGGACTTCACACCCATTCAATGTGACTCTTTAGGGGAATTCGACACCTATATGGGTCATGAAATTGCCCTGAAAATCAAAGAAGCGCGTGACAAGGGTGAAAAGCTCATTTTCATTCTGCCCGTAGGTCCTATGGGTATGTACAAGTGGGCAGTTTACTTCCTGCGTGCATGGAATGTAAAGTGTGACCACATCCATTGCTTCAACATGGACGAATGGTCCGATGCAGATGGCAATACCCTTGCAGCAGATGATCCGGCAGCCTTCACAAATGCAATGAAGGAAGCTTTCTATAATCCCCTCGGTGAACTGACCGTTCCCGAATCGCAGCGCAATTTTGCAACAAAGGAAAATCTTCCGAAGTATGCAGAAAAGATTGCAGCCCTCAAGGCAGAAGGCGCAAAGCTGGTGCTGGTATACGGCATCGGCAGAATGTGCCATATTGCATTCTGGGAACCCCAGTTTGCAGCAGAATTTGAAACCGAGGAAGAATGGAAGGCACAGACCCACCGCATCGGTGCAAAGCTCCATCCGCTTACAATTGAGCAGAACGCTATCACAAGCTTTAAGTCCAGAACGACTCTCGTTCCCTGCCGTGCGAATACTATCGGCCCCGGCCTTATTCTGCAGGCAGATTACTGCATCGGCGGCGCAGACGGTTATCTCTCCCGCGGCATGCAGTGGCAGGGCATGAGCCTTTGGATGACTCTCCGCTATGGTCCGACCAAGTGGATCACATCCTCGTTCATTCCCACCATGCCCGGTAAGCTCTTCTTCCTGAAGGAACTCGCCGGTCCCCTCGAGGCAGAATGTAACTAAGGTAAAAAATCTAACCATAGCAAACCCCCTTCAATTTGAAGGGGGTTTTTGTGAGAGAAGGGGGGAGAAGACGAGATGGGAGAACCGTCCCCTTGTCTCATGTCTTGATTTTCTTTTATATGGTGATATAATACGACTGATAATTTACATATAAGGAGCTGTTATGATGCAGAAAAATTACAAAAAAACATTGATGGCATGTTATCTCGGTTTCGTAACGCAAGCCATATCGGCAAATTTTGCGCCGCTTCTTTTCCTGACATTCAAAGAAGCCTACGGAATTTCACTCGAAAAGATAGCCTTAATTCCTTTAGTCTTTTATTTGACACAATTATTAGTTGATTTTGCAGCTACAAAATTTGCCGATAAAATAGGGTATCGAACTTGTGTGGTTGCATCGCAGTTGTTGTCATCAGCAGGACTACTTTTAATGGCAATTCTGCCGGAGCTAATGCCTGTTCCATTTGCAGGGATTCTTGTTGCTGTAGTTTTTTATGCAATAGGCAGTGGTCTTATCGAGGTTTTGGTAAGTCCGATTGTTGAAGCGTGTCCTTTTGAAAACAAAGACGGAATGATGAGCCTTTTGCACTCGTTTTACTGTTGGGGTGCAATGGGCGTGATTTTGGGTTCAACTGCCTTTTTTGCTGTGTTTGGTATAGGAAGTTGGAAAATACTTACCTTTATTTGGGCACTCGTTCCGCTATATAATACATTTAATTTTATAAACTGTCCTATCGAAAGACTGGTCGAAGACGGAGAGAGTATGCATAGCAGGCAGTTGCTGGGAGTACCGGTTTTTTGGTTGATGATACTTCTCATGATATGTGCCGGTGCATCGGAAGCAACTATGTCGCAATGGGCATCTGCATTTACAGAATCAGCGCTCGGTGTTTCTAAAACCGTAGGTGATTTATTAGGTCCGTGTTTATTTGCTATGTTTATGGGTATATCTCGTATGTTATATGGAAAAATGAGCAAAAATTTTGACCTTACAAAAACTATGCTTTTGTGCGGAACGTTATGTGCAGTCTGCTATTTGTTAGCGTCGTTGTCAGCTTCTGCAATATTAGGGTTGGCTGGGTGTGCGCTTTGCGGATTGGCTGTTGGAATTATGTGGCCGGGAACAATCAGTATTTCATCACAGAAATGCCCCAGAGGCGGAACGGCTATGTTTGCTTTTTTAGCTTTGGCAGGTGATTTAGGTGCAACTGTAAGCCCTGCTATGGTGGGCAGATTTTCAGAAATGGCAGGCGGGAATCTTAAAGTAGGATTGTTAACTGCTACTGTATTTCCGATGATTTTAACACTTGGATTGATTTTTAACAAGAAAGTAAATTGGAAAGCGGAACGGTAGAAACATATTTTAGAGGTTGGGAAGAAAAACGAACCACTTGGGACGTACACGTTTTGGATCACTTTTTGACTGTCTAAGAGCCGAAAAATGTACGTCCCTAAATGGCTGCTAAATGGCTCAGCCCCAAATGGCTCTTTTTATCGAAAAACAAGAGAACATCAAATAGTAAGCCGCACATTACAGAGGATAATGTGCGGCCGTTATGTATCAGACGTCGCATCAAAAAAGCGTAATACAATGAAAACGCACACGCAGTTGACAAAAGGATATCTGCCATCTTTGTAAAAGCGGCGTCCAAACGCTTTTGTGACTTGCTAAATTATAGATGGGATGCACGTCATAATACCAAATGTATCTTTTGTTTGTTGTAAGCTTATAGGAAATTGCATGCTGACACAAACTTTCTTTTATTAAATTATATCATTGCTCACTAAATAAGTCAAGTGCTTTCTAATAAATATAGAATATTTTTTTAAAATGCTATATACTATGCATTGTAAAGAGGGTGAAGCAATGAGTGGTACAGTGTCATTTAAAAATAGAGACAGATTTTTACAATTGGGCATTGCGATTGCAACGCTTCGTAAAATACGGGGGTTATCACAGGAAAAACTGGCAGCAAAAGCGAATATCAGTCGTTCTCATTTGAGCGCGATTGAAGCACCGAATTTGGCGCACCCTTTTTCGCTTGAAGCCTTTTTTGATATTGCGGACGCGCTTGAGATTGATCCGGCAGAATTATTACGCGCCTCTGTTTTTCCGGATGCATTTATAACGGGCAGTAAAAAAGAATAATACGAAATAGCAGGATATATCACTTGAAGCGAGGGATATATCCTGTTTTTGTGTGCAGTTTTTTGAAATGAAAAAGGGCAGGATTCTTCGCCTGATTTTGTATAATTTATCCGATGCGGGCAGATACTATAAAAAGGATATACAGGGATAATTTATATAGAGGGGCGAGGAATAAAATGGCAATGCATAAAGTGGACATCAGCGGGGTAAATACGGCAAAGCTTCCAATTTTAAGCGATGCGGAGAAGGAGCGGCTGCTGCTTGCAATCAAGGCAGGGGATACGGCGGCAAGAGAGAGCTTTATAGAAGGAAATCTAAGGCTTGTGCTCAGCGTGATTCAGCGGTTTCAAAATCGGGGCGAGCATGTGGATGATCTTTTTCAGGTGGGCTGTATCGGACTTATGAAAGCAATTGATAATTTTGATACGGGGCATGGCGTTAAATTTTCAACATACGCCGTGCCAATGAACGTACCCTTGTGAAAAGCTTTTAATAAGCCTTGCAGAAGGGGAAAAAACATGCTATACTGAAAGAAACAGGAAGCGTTTTCATACATAAAAGACAAATCTATGGTAAATATACATAAAGGAGGCATTTGCGTGACAACAATCGAGGATGTGGCACGCGTTGCGGGGGTTTCTACGGCAACGGTATCGCGGGTATTAAACGGTACGGCGGTGGTTTCTGCCAAAACCGAGCAAAAGGTGCGGGATGCGGTGGAAAAGTGCCGCTATCATGCCAATGTACTGGGGAGCGGGCTTCGGTCCCGGAGCACGAAAACGGTGCTGTGCATTATCAGTACCATTGTCAATAGCTTTTATGCCAAGGTGATTAAAGGTATAGAGGATGTGGCGGAGGCAAACGGATATCGTGTGCTGATCGGTACAAACTACGATATGGCGGCGCGGGAGGATTCCTACCTGACACTTGTGCGAAATCGTCTTGCAGACGGGGTCATTCTCATGCGCCCCAGTATATCGGACGAAGCACTGACGGCGCTTGCAGCGTCTTATCCGGTGGTACAGTGCGACTGCCCCTCTGTAAATAAAAGTATCCCGTTCGTTTCCATTGATAACCGAGCGGCGGCACGGGAGATGACGGAGAAGCTTATTGAAAACGGACATCGAAAAATTGCCGTACTTTGGGCACAGGACGGCTATATCGTGGCGGAGGAACGGTTTGCGGGATATAAGGATGCGCTGGAGAAAGGGGGCATCCCTTTTTCAGAGGAACGGGTGCTAAACGGTAATTACGGTTATAATAATGCTAAAGAAATTGTAGGGAAGTATCTCGAAAAAGAAACGCCGGATGCGATTTTTGCTTTTTCCGACCGGATGGCGGCAGGCGCGATGGCGGCGATACGCGAGCGTGGGCTTTCTGTGCCGGGCGATATATCCGTGGCGGGCTTTGATAACATTGATTTATCTTATATTATGAACCCGCCGCTTACGACGGTTTCGCAAAATCAGTACCACATGGGAGAACTGGCAATGAAAAAATTATTGGCAATATTGGATAATAAAAAGCCGGAAAGCGCATATATAGAATATGAAATCAAATGGCGGCAATCAGTAGCAAAAAAATAAAAACAAAGTTTTTGAAAGGTTTTTTATATAAAGTGCTATTGCACTTTGTATAAAAATGTGGTATACTGTTTCCCAAGTATGGATACGGGGGAAGCGGTATGCGAAAAGAAAAGGAGTATCCATATGGAAAAATGCAGAGTGGGCATTATCGGTTGTGGCGGCATCGCCATCGGAAAGCATATG
>JAZROH010000015.1:0-34569 GCA_045648645.1 Clostridia bacterium
CCTTTTACGCTATCTAATTTTCAAAGTCCGGCGCCGCATCCAGCGGCGGATTTTTATTGTATCACACCAAAGGCGGTTTGTCAAGAACTTTTTCAAAAAGTTTTTTCGAACCTGCGCCTCAGCGCGACAGCTTTAATATATTACCATGCCCCAAAGAAAAAGTCAAGCATTTTACGAAAAAAAGTTTAAAAAATTTTCAGCAAAATTAGGAAACCCCGTTTTTTCGGCATTTTTCGAGCTGTATAGTTTTATAAAATATACGTGAACTTCCTCCCGCTTTCCGTCATAAAGATGGACAACCGTTCATATATATGGACAAGAAGGAGGCAGTTCTCATGATTAAAATCTTAGCAGCCCTCATTATTATTACAGGAGCCTGGTGCATCGGGCAAAGCAAAAACGCCCGTATGCACGCCCGTCTCGGCGCACTTCGTCGCTTTTTAGACGGGCTTCTTAGTATGGAAAGCGAAATCCGCGGATTTTGCGCCCCGCTTCCTGCGGCGCTTGAAGCTGCGGGACGGCTTGACCCGCTTTTCTCAGAGGTCGCCCGGCTTGCGGAAACAGAAGATGCTGAAACTGCTTTTTCCGATGCGATGCTGGAAAAAGACTATGAAAAGGAAGAAACGGAGATCCTTCGAAGCTTCGCCGCAGGATGCGGCGCCGGGGACGTGGAAGGGCAGCTACAAAACATCGCCGCCTGCCGCAGCCGCCTCACTTCGCTTTGCGAAAGGCTTGAAAAGGAGAACGCCCGCCTTGGACGGCTATACAGCAGCGCCGGCGCCATGACAGGGATATTCTTGGTTATTATACTTTTTTAAGGAGATAAAATGGACGTAGATTTGATTTTCAGGATTGCCGCCATTGGCATAATTGTGTCGGTACTGCATCAGCTTCTTGTCCGGTCAGGAAGGGAGGAGCAAGCCATGATGACAACCCTTGCGGGTCTTATTGTTGTGCTCATGATTTTAGTTAAAGAAATCAGCGCACTTTTTGAAATGATAAAAAGTATCTTCAGTTTATAGGGGGAACCACGGTGGAAATACTGCGTCTTTGTGCCATTGGTGTGGTAAGCGCGCTTCTTGCCGTTCTTCTCAAGCAGAACAAAAGCGTCCACGGCATTTTAGTCGGTCTTGCGGGCGGCTGTTTTCTTTTATTTTGTACGCTTCCCTACATGCGGGACATCCTCGGCTACATCGGCGCGTTTGCGCGGGATACCGGTCTTAAAAGTGCCCACATCGGTGCCATGGTGCGGGTCATTGCGGTAACCTTCATTACGGAATGTGCTGTTGCACTTTGTCGGGATGCCGGAGAAAGTGCTCTGGCGGCAAATCTGGAAATGGCCGGGAAGCTCATTATTTTAGGACTTTCTATGCCCATTATTACCGCGCTCTATGAAGCCGTCATCACAATCCTGCCATAAGGTGATTTTATGAAAAATTTTTTTCTTTTCCTAATTGTATGCATCGCCCTTACGCTACCCGCCCACGCCGAGCCCATTTTTGACGCCGCAGATGCTATCAGCGCCGAAGGACAGGCGGCGGTAGAAAAGCTTGTGGAGAATTTCAGCTTTCGGGATGCTGCCCGCGGGCTTTCCGAGGGAACGGATTCCGGCTTTTTACATACGCTTTGGCAAGGGCTTGTCCGTTTTGTGTTCGGCGAAGCGCGCGCTTCCCTCTCTGTTCCGCTAACGATTGCAGGGCTTGCGGTCTTGTGCAGCCTTCTTGGTAATCTCGGAGGCGAAAAAGGCGTGAGCGAGATTGCATTCTTTCTCGCATATGCCTCGTGCATCGGTCTTGCCTCTGCCGCCGTGGGCGATGCCGCGGAGCTTGCCCGCCGTGCGGCGCAGGATATGTCCACCTTTACCGGTGCTGCCATGCCTGCACTTGCCGTTTTGTCTGTTTCTGCGGGAAGCCCGTCCGCCGCCGCGCTGCATCCGGCACTTTTATCCACCGCCGCTGCGGCTTCTCTCCTTTTAAATCGCGTCGGTATTCCTGCCCTGTACATTTCGCTTGCCCTCTCCGTGGTCGGCAACCTTTCAAGCCGCTCTCCGCTTCGCACACTTTCTACGGTTGTTCGAAAGACCGCCCTATGGATTGTATGCGGGAGTTTGACGCTTTTCTCGGCTGTAATAAGCGTCACAGGATATGCCGCGGGTACGCTGGACGGCGTTACAGCAAAGGGTATTAAATTTGCCGCCTCCAGCCTCGTTCCCGTTCTGGGCGGTATTCTGTCGGAATCGGCGGAGGCTGTGAGCCTAAGCGCGCTCACAATTAAAAATGCAGCGGGCGCGGCAGGAATGCTTCTGCTTCTTTTGCTGACCCTGTACCCTGTAATTAAAACCATCATCACCTCTCTTTTGTACCGCCTTGCCGCGGCGGTAGCCTCTCCGGCGGCAGACGGGCGCATCTGCACTGCCCTTTCCGACATGGCGGACATGCTTTCCGCCCTTGCGGGCATGACGGCGGCAACAGGCGTTTTGTCCATGCTTACTGTGGGCATGCTCACACGCCTGACCGATATAGGGGTGATGCTTCGATGAGAGGGTATATTCTTCGCGTGCTTTCCGTTTCTCTTTTTACATCTCTATGCAATTTTTTTCTGCCGGACGGAAAGGTGCGCCGCTTTGCCGCGCCCGTGCTTGGTCTTGCCGTCACGGCATCCATTTTGCTCCCCGCCGTTTCCCTTTTCGGAGATACGCCGGATGCAGACGCACTTTTGCCTGTGGCAGAGAGTGTTTTGGAAGGGGATATCTACACACGAAGCGTAGAAGAAGCCTATAAGGAAAGAATTGGTGCGGAAATAAAGGCGCGGGGCGGGACGGTGGAAGAAATCGAATTGGGCGAAAATTTTTCTATTTCACGCATCGTCCTTACCGGAAAGGTCCCCGCTTCCGCCATGCTTTATATTACTGCCGAACTGGAGGTGCCGAGAAATCATGTGGAAATCCGATAAACTGCAAAACTTTTTGTCCAAAAAGAAGAATATTTCGCTTCTTTATATCATAGTAAGTATCTGTATACTTTTACTGGCATTCGGGTCCTGCACCCCCGAAGAAGCGACGGAGGCAGAAGCACCTTTAGAATCTGCCTCGCCGCCTCTTGCCGAAACCCTGGAATCGGTACTCGGTAGCATCCGCGGCGTGGACAGAGTACAGGTCGCGGTCACCTATGATACCGGCATGGAAACCGTCCCCGCCCGCAATCGGGACAAAGACAGCGAAACGGTTGTCACCCTCGGCTCGGGCAGCAACGAAAAAATTGTAACGGAAAAGGAAATCATGCCGCGTGTCCGCGGGGTTATCGTGGTTTGTGACGGAGGCGACCGCGCGCAGGTACGTGCGGACATTCTCGCCGCCGTACAGGCACTGACAGGTGCAGCAGCACACAGCATTGCGGTTTTTCCCGCAAAATAGAAAGGAAGGAATAAAATATGGTAGTTTTAAAACGAAAACAGGTTCTGATTGTGGGTATCGCCGCCCTTGTGGCAGTCGCAGGGTATTTGAATTTTTCGTATGGTGAAAGCGCACCCACGGAAGCGGAGGCACTGGGCGAGGTAAAGCTCGTGAGCAGCGATGCATCGGGCGAGGGGGATTTTTTCAGCGAGGCACGTCTGGATCGGGAAATTGAGCGTTCCCAGAGCGTAGCTTCCCTCCAGAGCATTGCCCGCGATGCCGCTACAAGCGCGGAAGGACGCATTGCCGCAGAAACAGAAGTGGTAGAAATGACACGCCTTTCGGAAACGGAAAGCAGTATTGAAACCATGATTTGTGCAAAAGGCTTTGAAGATGCTGTCATCTACATTTCCGGGGATAAGGTTACCGCCATTGTAAAGGCGGAAAAGCTGGAAAGCGCGGATGTTGCCAAAATCGTGGATATTATCACCGCACAGACGGGTATTCCCGCGGCAAATATCAAAATAGTGGAAGCACAATAACTTTATAAAAAATGCAAAGTAAGAGGTGTGCGCATACGGGCAGTAATTAGCCGGATGTTGTTTTTTCATCTAAGGCACCAAGCTTTCTTAATTATTTGCAAAAAATGAGGTATAGCCCGGAAATACATGATATTTTCAGGCTATACCTTATTTAGTGATTTTTAAACTTGTCAAGGGTGTCCTTAAAATTCTTACTCTATTCCAACACGTGCCCGCCTAACAGGCTCACGTCAACCGGCTCGCTCGTTTCGAGGTGAAAATTATCAATAGTGAGCCCTTCCACATACTCTATCTTCCCCACATCTTTCCCCGAAACTCGCACATTCTTAATATGTAAATTCCGAACAGGAAAGTCAGGCAGTCCAACGAATTTTGCACCCACATTGCTTTGCTCGACTGACACATTTTCCAAAGAGATATTGCGAATAATCGGGATTTCGTCCGTTTCTCCATTGTGAGAACGATTAAATCCAACCAAAATCCCTGCACGACATCGACCGATGGTTATGTTCTCAAAGTCAATGTCCTCAATTACATTTCCCCTTCCGATTGACCCCTTAACATCAATGCCGCGAATGCAATCGACGCCTGTTATGTTTCGGAAACAAACATTTTGGATACCGCCGGAGGTTTCGCTTCCCACAACCACTACACCGCCGCCATTTGTAAAATGACAATTTTGCACCAATACATTCTTTGTGGGAATATTTACCTCCAAGCCGTCTTGGTCTCTGCCGCTTTTTACGCAGATATTATCATCACAAGAAGATTCTACGACCACATCTTCAATCAAGCAGTTTTTGCAGCTATCCATATTCACAGTATCTGTATTATTGCTTATATGTCTGCCGATTCGCTTTTCTGTTTTATGGCTTATGCCTCTGACAATCACATTTTCACAAAAGACAGGTGCAACTGTCCAGAAGGGCGAATGTATAAAACGAACACCTTCAATCCAAACATTTTTACAACGCGCAAACTGTAGGAAGTACGGGCGAAGCGCATCCTCGGGGGTTCCGAAAACTCTTTCCTCTACCGGTACGCCCTTCTTTACCATCTCGCCAAGCTCTTTTCCGGGGACACCACCTGTTTTATCCATATAGGCGTGCATCATATCCCACCATGCAAATGCGTTTCCGTCCAATATACCTTCTCCTGTAACGGCAACATTTTCCAAATCAATCCCGTATATAAGCGGCGAATAATTATAGCATCGAATTCCTTCAATCCTTGTAAAGACCACAGGTAAATACTTCTCATATTCGTTTGAAAACTTAATTATTGCACCCTTTTCCAGATGCAAATCCACGTTACTTCTGAAATGAATCGGCCCTTCACAAAAATATTCCCCTGCGGGGACTATAATGTGGCCTCCTCCTTTCTCGCTTACCTTTTGCATCGCCATATCTATGATAGGCTTAATATCGTTTTTTCCATCAGGCAGCGCGCCAATTTCAAGTATGTTTACAGAATAATCCTGAAATACAGGCTCCTTTGGTAATGTAAACGGTTTAAAAAACATCGTCGTATGCTCCTTATCTTATAAATATTAAAATAGCTCTTACACATTCGCAAACCCTATAGCACCTATCTTGCTTTTCGGGTTTGGTTTCTTATAGTATAGCTCTATTTCAGACAAAAAAATTGTGAAATCAGGCATTTTACGCAGCCGTCAATATTGCGGAATGTGCGTAGCGCATCGGCGACGAAGTCGCAAAGACTTGCCTTGCAAGACTTGTCGCATTTATTATACCATGCAGAAAGAGAAGTTAGTTGCATCTCAAATCCTTAAAAATAGAACACAATCCACATATAACAAAATCGCCGCCTGCTCAATAGAGTTTCATTCTTGATAACCTCCTTTGATTTTAGTGCGGTTGGCGAACCTGCTCTAATTTTATCACAGGTGGTTCTTTTTTCTACTCATCACTAAAAGCTTTTTGAAGCACGGGCATAGCCCGTGGTATTCGTTAACACAAGAACAACGGTGAATCAGTTTTGATTCACCGTTGTTTATCATAGTATTAATTTTTTTCAAGCGTCCCAATAAGCCTTATAAATAATGTTGCCGCTTCTGCTCTTGTAGCATTTCTGTTCGGCGCAAAACTACCGTCCGCATTGCCAATGAGAATGCCGAGCTTTTTCGCTATATTCACAGCATTCTTTGCATAATCGGCAATCTGGTCGCTATCTGTGTAGGTCACATCACCTTCCGCCGAAACTTCAATCTTTTTGTACGCTGCATATCTTGCAAGCATTGCTGCCATCTGCTGACGTGTCACTTCCACATCAGGCGCAAATTCTGTTTCGGATATGCCGTTTACAATCCCGTTTGCGCTTGCCCACTCTATAGCTTTTGCATAATACTGGTCCGCAGGCACATCTTTAAATGTAACGCCATTTTCAGCTTTCGGCTCTCCTTCTACTCTGTGAAGGATGGTTACAAACATTCCTCTTGTAAGATCTTTGTCTGGCGCAAATTCCGTTTCGGATATACCGTTCATCAGTCCCTTTTCTACAATAGCTTTTATATAGTCATAGTACCATGCGTTTTTATCAACATCCATAAACTTAGCAAAGATATCTTCTTTTACCCACTTTGCATAGAGTGTAAAGGATTTTGTAACAGGTGTGGCAAAATCATATTTTACAGTAAGAGCCTTATCGGTATACCAACCGGCAAATGTAAATCCTGCTTTGGTCGGATTTGCAGGTGCAACTAATAATTCACCTTTCTTTACAGCTACTTTTTCTATTGCACTACCACCATTTGTTTCAAATTCAACTGTAAACTTAGTCGAAATGGAACCACCGCCGCCGGAAGGTCTGGAAGTGGGTTTGTAGGTGGGTTTAGGATCTGTGGAAGGCGTTGGTGTCGGTTTCGGATCGGTAGACGGGGTCGGAGTCGGCTCGGGATCCGTGCTAGGTGTTGGTGTCGGTTCCGGACTTGGAGTAACTGCTTTTGTATAACCGCACTTTGCACAAGTTATTGTTTCACCAAACACATGCGCTTCTGTCTTTTTATTCCCGCAAATGGAGCACTTAACCCAGTGATTATCTGCATCCAACTGCTCATATTCACTGTAATCACATGTGAGTGCCTTTATAATCTGTTCCTTGATGTATGCATGCCCCTCTGCATTTGCATGCATATTTTCATCCAACCCAACAACCATATCGGTAATTTGTTCAAGACTCAACGTGCTTATATCCAGTGTTTCTTCAAACCCATTTGTAGCCGCTTCAGAAATATCAACAAATGCAAAACCGCCGTTTTCTGCCGCATACCCCGCATAGTAAAGGTTGGCAATGGCCACTACATAATCGAAGATTTCGCCTATACGAATTGTTTTCTCATCTATTGCAACGCTAAGCCCTCTAAACGGGTTATACATACCTGCAACCACCAAGGTCGCATCAGGGTTGATGGTTTGAATTGCTTTAATTGTTTTAATTGTATCCACCGTATATGCCACGCATGTGTAAACAAGTTTTTCCGCGATGTCAAAAACAGTCTGATCAATCTCCATTACTCCAGCAACCAAAGCAGTCTTCTCATTTTCTGCAATCCGCATTGCTGCCTGAACAAAAGGAATGCAAATTTTTATAACTGCATCAAGTTGTTCTTCTACCGTTGTGCCCGCAGGCATATTTGCCATGATGGTGTCTTTAATTTCATTTATAGCATCAAATAAAACTTCTGTCCCAACTGTACCCCAATCTGATGTAAGGACTTCTTCTATTTGCGTCCACGCAGCACTTATTAAGGCTAATGTTTGAGGATCAATATATTGATCCCATGCAGGATTTTCAAACAATGCTGCATAGACAAAGCTACTTGCGTCTGTCTGGTAGGTAATAAGGTCGGCACTTGCAATTTCTGTTGCCACTTCTGTGGTAACAAAATCATAAACTTGGGAAGGAAGCAATTTACTCTTTGACATAGCAGTTTTACGATCAGGGATGCTCGGCTCATTAGAGAGTAAATTGTGATATTTATTATTTTCATTTGTTATATTAGACGCCGCAACTGTATCTCCGCCAATTGCAACATAATAACCGTCTTCATCAGTTGTATAATGTTTGTGACCAATTTTTGCAAGCTCTAAAGCTGCTTTTTCCTGCAATTCAGCAATGTGTGCACCAATCGCTGCCTTGATATCTTCGGGAGAAGATGACGCAATGGTTCCAACTAATTCTGTGACAGAATCAATAAACGCATTGATTCTTGCCTCGTCTTCCTCTGTCAAATCAAGTTCTGCCTTAAGAATATCAAGATAACCATTAATCATGTCTTCTTGTTCTTCTCTTGTACCGTGCTGCACAATAGTAATGATTTCTTTAATTTCAGCTATAAGCTCATTTACTGATGCTTCATCCTTTGCTGTAATATCCAATCGGTCTTTGATAGCATCCAGCCCTGAAATGTCACTTTCCAGCGTGTTTATAATTGCACGCTTAATCTGCGCATGTCCGTTACGGTTTGGATGTCCGTAGAAGCTGTTTCCAATGCCTGTACGGATACCCAGTGTAGCCACAGTATTTACAAGCGATGCCGGAACCCCATTAGCTTCTGCAATATTGTTAAAGAAATTCTCATTAATTGAATACGAAACGGCGGGGTCTGCAACGACTGCTGCAATGGCTTTCCCTACTTCCTCTACTATTGCAGCCAGCAAGCCATCCTCAACGCTTCCATATCCCCCGGCAAGTACAACGCCCAAATCCAGCACATTGTTTCTTGCCCCAAGTTGCATTATTTCTGCAACGACATCATACGCTGTATTTAATTTTGTCACATCGCTACCAAATCGGGTACTGAGTTTAAGATCATCGTCGTATATATCAAAGCAGTCCTTCATATCCTTGTCCAAGGATGTCGGATTGCCATCATATGCAAGAAGCTGGTCTAGGAAGAATTCTACCCGCCCGTTATCAGAAACATCGGCAAAGAGATAATTATTACTATAGGGGCTGCCGGCCGCCATATAGAGGTTCGCGGCATCTACCAAAGCCCCAAACAATTCACCAAAAGGAATTGTTCCATCTATCCCCGGAATTGTCGCCTCTAAGCCTTCCATTAAGTTTTGAACACTTACCGCTACAACCGTTGCATCTGGATTTAATGCATAAATTTTTTCCATAACAATGTCAAAGTTTACGCAAAATCCCGCAAATGCATAAGCCATGGCATCAACAACGAACTCCAGCTCAGAAACAGCCGTAGCATATTCACCTGCGTATTTTGCAATCAAAGCATATACGTATTCCTTTGCATCGTTATATGTTTGGGAAAGCGCAGGGTCAACCAAGCTTAAATCATCATCATATTTTGCTCCGCCTGATGCGAGCTGATTACTAAGATAAACACCAAAGTTGTTAATCCCGATGTCAATGGTAATTAAGTCAGCACTGCTAATGGACGCTGCATAGTCAGCACGCAAAGCCTCTAACCCACCGGTTACAGCCGCATTTTCAAACCATTTTCCGGGGCCCGTAAAACGCCACGCGGTATATGCATCACCATTATAGCTTTCATCAAGTAATACGCGTAACTCCTCTACACGCATAGAGCTAATCGCAAGTTGGGATACATTCACCGTGTAATCTCTAGCTTCTAACTCTTGACGTACAAGATCCACATAGCTACCCGACGGGCACTGCCGGTATCCGAATACATTTGCTGTATTTTTGTCTTCAGCAGTCGTTCCTGGAGGTAAATAACCATCCAATCCGTATCCGTTTACATTTGAAGCCCCAAGAGATACATAGTTAATTGTGTTTTCAACAAACATATCTCCTACGGCCGCAAAAGTTGTTGTGTTCATACCAAGAACCATCGAAAAGACCAGTACGTATGCCAACACTCTTCGACTTAGTTGAAGTTTTTTCATAGTATTTCCTCCTACAAATTTAATTTTTATTGACCGAGTGATATATAGTCATAATCGACATATATCCTTTCCAATGTACGATAATCATTCTTGCCCATACCGGTAAGCGGAATATCGTCCACACTGACAATGGCTACAGGTTTCCCCCTTTCTTCAAGCTGTGCATTGCAAATATCAAATATTTCTTTGCAGACAGCATCTTTATCACAATCGGAAAGGTTAACAAGTGCAAGCGGCACCTGCCCTTGCCCGTGTATCCTGTCCGTTATGCCTACAGCGCAACAATTCCTTACATACGGATGTTCCGATACCAGACTCTCGATGTTGACTGGGAAAATTTTATGTCCGTCAAACCTTGTAATCATACGTTTTGTCCGACCGTTGACAAATAAGAAGCCATCGTTATCCATATAGCCGATATCTCCGGAGTGAATCCAATATTTCCCATCCGGATGCTTTCGCATAACAAGTTCCGTTTCTTTAGCATTATTAAAGTAGCCTTTCATCATGGAAGGTCCGGTTACACAAATTTCTCCTTCTTCCAAAACACCAAGCTCATCAAAGGTATCAGGCTTAAAAATACCTACTGTCGTTGTTATGGAAGGAATTCCCACGCTGCCTGCTTTGTATACGTGTTCGGCGCAAAATGAAACTGCCGCGGAAAGCTCACTCATTCCATATCCTTGGGCAAGGGGACGATGCATATTATGTTCCTTCATGAATTTATGAAGCTTTGCCTCAAGCCCCTCGTTCATAGTATCGCCACCCGAACCCATAGTAATAAGAAACGATAGGTCAAGCTTTGCAACTTCCTTGCTTTCCATCATGATTTCATAAAACGCCGGTACGCTTATCATATGCTGCGGTCTGAACCTTTTAACTAAGCTGCCAATCTTTTGGGGCTGAAAATTTGGTACAAGCAACATGGTTAAGCCCAAGGACAGCGGCATATGGAGTCCACACACCAGACCATAGGACGAAAACACCGGAATTATTCCCAGGAAATTTTCGTTTCGCTTGGCTCTAATGCATGAATGCTTAAAGTTAAATGCAACAGCGTTCATACTATCGTTTGTAATCATTACTCCTTTTGGTACGCCGGTTGTTCCGCCCGTATATGTTATTGCCACCGTTGCATCCCCCTGATAAGGAGCCTCCGGCGCTTTAACACCTTGTCCAAACTTCATAAAAGCATTCCATGAAATTATCCCGTCGTTATATACGACAGACACCTTATTGGTGAATTTTTTAAATACCTTTTTAACAAACGGTAGAGAACGATAAGCAGACTGAACAATAATATAATCCTGTCCAATCGCTGTTTTTATTTCATTAACCTTCTCAAAAGCTAAATCCAATACAATTAAAACCTTGGAATTTGATTCCTTTACCATTCTTTGTATGTTTCGAACATCCATTCTGGGATCAATCGTATTGGCTATTGCACCAATTTTGTTGAGTGCATAAATTGTAAACACTGTTTCCGGAACGGACACCGAAAGTATAGACACAGATTGCTTTGCTCTTACGCCAAGCGCATAAAAAGCACCTGCACATTTTTCAACTTCTTCAAAAAACTCTTTATAGCGAATATCTTTGCCATAATAATGCAACGCTACTTGCTCCGGATACTTTTTGTTTATCTTCTCTATGTATTGGTATGCTGAACACTTTGGCAAAGCTTTAGACAGCATATCTTGACTGTAATATTTTAGCCACGGTTTTAGCTCGGAAGGTTTTTCACGCGAAGAAATTGTCATTATGTCTTCCTCCCTTTTCTCCGGCACTTAAATTATACAATTCATCAATGGTGCAATCAAGAACCTTGGCAAGTTGGGGCAGTTTCTCGGTCTTCGGAACAGCCCCGCCGGTTTCCCATTTTGTGACAGTTGTTCGATCGACATCCAGTTCCCTAGCCAAATCTTTTTGCCGGAAGCCTTTTTTTTGGCGCAATAATTTTATATTTATACGCAGAACCTCCTTTTTTGAATATTTTTCATCAATTGTATACAAAATATGAATTGTTTTCACATTATACATGATTTTTAATCGTTTGTCAATAGCTAATATGAATTTTATTCACATTTTCTTTTTCACTTTCTATTTACAAGGTGAATTAAATTCACTATAATATATATGGAGGGATTGTGTGTTGATTGGATTTCGACTAAAAGAATTAAGAAAAATAAATAATCTCACGCAAAAGCAGGTATCTAAAATAATTAATGTTCATTGTTCTGCTGTGACAAAATGGGAAACGGGCAAGGCAAATCCGGATTTTGAAAAGCAACAACTTCTTGCCGACTTTTTTGGTGTTTCCGTGGATTATCTTCTTGGCAGAACGGACAAAAAAGATGGGCACACCGAAAGTGGTATGCCCAAAGAAAATACAATTGTATATTGTAGGGAAGGAAAAACAACGCAAGTGGAATTACCCGCTGACAAAATGGACCTTATTTTAAAAATGATAGATGCCATTAAAGATGATAATAACCTATAATTTATTTGCTTTTATGTAGTCGGAAAATTGCGTATATACCCTTTTTTCCAATGGAGATAGTAAAAAACAGCTTCGTCCCTTCTCTTTTATAAATCTTTTTTCTCTTTCATACAGCACATTAAGTCGCTGCATACGAAACCTTGCAGCCAAAGGACTAATATTACATATTTTGCATATTTGCTCCTCATTTGTAACACCAATGCCCCATAAGACACAAGCCGGCGAAAGAATTCTCGCAGCAAAAACATTTGCTTCATTCTCTATGTAAAGATCATTTGAAACCGGTTCCCGATTATAATCACTTTTGACGTGCATAAAAATATGCCCCAACTCATGGGCAATAGTAAATCGTTGGCGCGCAACACTGCACTCTTGATTGTAAAATATCGCCCCCATAAAAGTTATGCCGTCATTTTGAGAACACATTTCTTCAAGACCGCCTTCTTTAATTATTTGTTTCCCCTTTTCATAGCTTATAACAGTGATGCCTAGATTTTTGCATATTTTGCTCACCCTGACAGGCAACTCGGTTATATTATTTTCAATTAACATTATCCACGATAAATCTCTTGATTTTTTATAATTTGAATAATCCATACTATTTCCCTTAGATGCAACCACATTTTACTTGTCTTACTATGCGATTACTGTTTTTATTTTATAACCCCACATTCATTTGTCATGACCACTGGGCGAAACCAGTGGCATGCATTTTGCCTATAAGGCTATTATGCTAGCAAGCCTGCTCTAATTATATCACAAGCAGCTCCTTTTTTCTACCCCCTTTAAACCCAAAAGGCATAATGTGAAAACAGGGATGTAAAAAAGCTTTACATCCCTGCATTTTTTATTTCTTCGCCGTTTCCAGTCGAATCTTTTCATCGGTTTGGAGCGCAAGCAGTGCCTTTTTTCTCTCCCACTCCCGTTCCTCCGCCGCCAGCGCGTCCGCTTTCGCCTGTTCTTTTTCTGCCACGGCACGCTTTTCTGCCTCTGCCGCCTCTCCCAATTTCGTAATAAACTGCAATTGGTCGCGGGTTAATGTGCCGGCGGGAAGTCCTAAAACAGCCGCCGCTTCCTCGTCCACGACGCCCATAGCAATCACCTTGTTAAGCTGATTTGCAAAGGTTTTTGCCGCGGTGTTCTTCTCCAGTTCCTCCCGCGCAAGTGCTTCTTCCCGCTCCAGCTTTTCGCGGGAAAATTCCGCTTCCTGTTCGGTTTTCGCTCTGTCATCCGCCGCCACCTGGGCATCCTGCGCATATTTTCGGTTTTCAAGCGCCAGTTCCGCCTCGCCCGCATACTCTTTAAACGCATTTTCCGCAAGTGTCCCTAAAATTGATACCATTTCCATTTTGGCATCTCGGTCATCCGCATAACGGGCGTACGCCAGCTTTTCGTATTCCGGCACAAGTGCCTGCGCCGCTCTCTGCCGCATAATCTCCGCGGTAGAGCCGCCCAAAAGCCCGCGCGCATTTGCCGATTGTTTTGCCGCTAGCATTGCCTCATCCTGCGCCGCCCGAAGTGCCGTATCCTTTTTAGGGTCATACGAAAACTGCATATCCGTGAGTGTCGATAAAATGGAGCGCATTTCGTCTTTATAAGGATTTTCGTATGCTTTCGGAGCAAATTGTTTGGCATACGCTTCGTCAATCCAGTAATCATCCCCCACCTTTATAAGACGGCTATCGTTTTTATTCAGCATCTGTCCGTTTACAATCGGCGCATCCGCGGTAGCATCATAGCCTACGGAAGCCCCCGCCGCCGACAGGGTGTTTCGAAGCGGTGTGTACCCGGCGGGACCGCCCGCCCCGCTTTTTGCAAGCGACGTACGGATGGTATCCCCGCTTCCTTTATATGTTCCGCCGTCCGCCGTAAAACCGGACGTATCCAGCGTATACGTTTTCCCCATCCCATCGGTAACGGAAAGCCCGTTTTCATTGGAAGCCGTTTTGTACCCCCGCTCTCTCAGCCAGCTTTCTACATTGTAATCCATGCTCTCCCTCCTTTCCTATATATAACTGCGTTTTCGTGCACGCAATTCAAACTCCAGTGCGGACACGCACACATCCCCTTCACCGGAAAGCTTTATCCGCATCTGGGGCGCGTCCTGCATCTTGGGCGGAATTTCAATTACCGTCTGCCCACTTTCGCAAATGGTTGCCACCGTGTGAAATCCTTCGCCTCCTGCCCATGGACTTAAGGCGACCGAAAACGACGCGCCGTCTGCCACTTCTGCGCGGACGAAAATACGGTGCCAGTTCTGTCGCAACGAGTTTTCAAAGGTGTATGGTCCGGAAATCCTGTACCATCGCACCTTTTCCGTCCCGCCGCCAAAGGCATATACCGTGCCGTCCGCACTCGCGGCATACAGCCGCCCCCCAAAGGCAGTAAAGGCTGTCAGCGGTATCGTATCTTCCGCAAACCACTCTCCGAGCCGCGTATCATACGCGAAAACCCCGGTGCTGCCGTCTTTTTGCGGCAGCGCGAGATAATACCGTTCGCCGTCCGACCCTGCTGCAATCCATTCCGCCCTTTCTCTGTCCATGTTCTCTATATATGTCTGTATCGGGAAGCTGATTTTTTTCGGCAGCGCCCCGCCGCTGTACCGATATACGCCATCCGCCCCCGTAAAGTATAAAACGCCGCCGATTTCTACAAGACTCGCCTGCGCAATGCAGCCAATATCCCGGCTTAAACACAGGAGTGAGAAATTCACCGGGTCTGTTCCATACAGCTCAAACATCGCATTCTGCTTAAAATAAATGATATGCCCGCCATATGCCGTAAGCCCGCCGGCAAACGCCTCCCGCGTGCTTTCCACGAGTTCCTGCCCTGCATCGCCCGGTGCTGCCCAATCCTCAATGTTTTCCACCGCCGAATACCGCAGATACTTATCTGCATCGGAAGCGGTAAAAAGATGCCATGCATGGGTTGCCAGAAACTTCGCGTTTTCAGGCTTGCCGCTGCTTCCCACGGCAGAAATCATTTCGCCGTCATACTTTTTACATTCCGCACCGTCTGCAAATACAGCCCAGTCCATAAAATCTGCGGCATACACGCGCCCTGTATCTGCCGTAAAAAGTGTACCTTTGCTTTTCCACACGCCGTCCTCGAGCGTATATAATATTCTGCCGACCACAGCTGCAAAGGTCGTTCCGAAAATGGTGCCGAAGTACCGCACTGTGCCCGCGGGCAAAGCCGGCACCGCGCCCGCATCCCGCGGCGGTCGGGGCGCAAGCTGTGGATATCTGCGCGAATGCAAATTTTGCATTTCCACCGCCATCCCCGCAGGAATTTCCTCCGGCGGCAGACCCGTATGGATGCCCCCGCCGGTTTTCGTTTCTATATGTCGCTTTTTTTCCGACACATCATTCCAAAGCCCTTTTCTCATGTCTTCCCCCTATCGTTTTACGATTTTTGTCACCGGATACTTCCCATCCTTCTCATATCGCTCCTGCCGTGCCCGTGCGAGCAGCATGTTATAGCTTACCTTATAATTATTGGCAAGCGCCACATCCTCTCTCGCCTCTGCAATCATCATGCAAAGGGCAATTTTCAGCATTTCCTCATAATCGGGGTCCAACCGTATTTCCTGCTCCCGAAAAGATATGCCGGCATTTTCCGCTTCTTTTTCCGTCAAAAGCGGTTTGGGTCTTGCATGATACCAGATGGTGATTTTTTCACCGCGGCGGGGCGCGGGAGAAAGCCCGATATAGCCTTCCGCCGCCTTAAACCAAACACCCGGGAAGCCTTCATCCCCGATGCGCCGTGCCGTAAGCTCCTTGCCGCCCACCACCACGGCACTTATAAGGTCGCAGCGTATATCCGCGGGCAGGGGATAAATCGTCTGCCCGCCCATTGCCGTAAAGGTAAACCCCTCCCGCATTGCCAGCACCTTGTAAAGCTCCCGCAATGCATTGCCAAGCCAGCAGACAAGTGAATCGTCCTCAAAGGCATTGGGCATGCGAATTTTTACATCGTCCAGAATTTCACCGAGTATCACACGCACCGCCCCCTTAAATACCGAAGACATTTTCGCGCCAGCCAATAGGCGTTTTCATCCTCCTCCAGCTTTTGCAGCCAAAGGGTTTTGTCCGTAAGGATACCGCGTTCGGCAAGCTCCCATACAATGTCGTTTACGCTTGTAAGTTCTTCCACTTCCGCCACTCTCCTTTTTAGTTCTTTCCATTTTTCCCAATCGTTTTCCGCAAGCGCCGCGGGGCACATTTTTCGTGAAGCGTCGTAATGCCGTACCACGTTTTCAATGCCGGTTTCCGCCTGCAGCTTTCTTATCAGCGTCACCGCATGGGAAAGTGCCTTTTCGAAATCGCCGTCGGCATTGACGCAAATTTCCACACCAATGGAATTCCCGTTTGTAATACCATACTTGCCTTTGCCGTCCCCGCAATGCCATGTGTAATATTTTGTATAATCGTTTATCTGCAGCGCCCCGCCGGCATCCACGACAAAATCTGCACTCTGCCCCACATTCCCGCTGTTCCAATAGGCAAAATGTGCTGCCGCATCCGCGCCGGGACGCGTATTCCCCGTGGTATGCACCACGATAAACCGCGGCTTCTCCGTCCGCGCCGTCTTGTTATATGCTATTTGTGGCATACTCTCGCTCCTTTCCCTTTGCATTTAAAAATGATTTTTATCAGTAGGATTATTCAAAACGCCGAACGCTGCCAGTACCGCCAAAAGCAGTTCTGCAAATGTATCAAACGCCGGAATTTCTACGCCCATCCACGTTTTTGTCACAAAGGCAACAAGTGCTAAAAGTGCGCCCCACAGCACCTTGCTTTTAAATCTCTCTTTCATGCTCATGCAGTATCTCCTCTCGCAGTTCATCAATGCGGTGGTGTGCACTTTTTACGCTTGCCTCTGCGCATGCCATCCGTTCCACCAGATTATTGTGCTTTGCCACCTTCTTTTCCAGCTCTTCAATGCGGTAATTCGTCAAACGATTTGCCGCCAGAATCCCGCCAAGCGTACCCATGCAAGTGCCGAGAAAGGAAAGCACAGCAATCACCGTTTCATGCATATATACCGCCTCCCGCCTATAGTACCGTATACACATCCGTCGGTACATAAAGGTGGCTTACAAGCTCCGTTGTCCCCTCCGGTATGGAATAGAGGCGAACACCTTCGGGCGTATATCGCGCAAGAAGATATTTCCCTTCTATCACCTTCTTGCAGCTCCCCGCCGGCGGATAATACATCGTCTTGCCTTCCTTGTCTACCTGTGCCATGTGCAGTGCCGTTTGCCCGTTTGTTCTTTCTGTCAACAAATGCATAATGCCGTTATCATCCACATCAAACCCGCGAATTTGGGCGGTTTCTCCAATCCAGACACAGTCCTCCCGCGCCGTTTCCGGGTCATACCGGTATAGGGCTGTAGATTTGAACGCATACAGCTTTCCCTTTACCCGTGCAAGGTCCTGTGAAATATAAGTGATTGCATTATTCAGCAAAATGGGCGCATATTCTTTCGTCACCGTCCCCTCCGCTCCGAGTCGGATAATGCCTTGGGTTTTCCCTGCCGGAAGCACGGTGGCAATGTAAATGTTGCCCTCTGCCTCGTCCCAGACAGCGGAACGGAACCGTCTGTTGTAAACTGTAGTATTTCCTGTATAGTACGACCTGTGCCGCATACTCAGGTTATATTTCCAGAGAAGCGCGCCGTCCTCCTTATTGAAGCTGTCCACATATAAAACTGTATACCCGCTTCCGTCCTTTAGATACAAAATCCGGACGCCCGTCTTATCCGCAAAAATATGCCGAACATCCAGTGTCCCTGTCTGGGAGAGCGTAAAGGTTCCGTACACTGTGTAATTCCCTTTTGACGCTTCATCGCAGTAAGCGTTTTGAATGGTTACGGTGCTTCCGTCCTGTATTGCAAAATACACCTGGCCCTCGCGTCTTAGGTGGCAGACCGTATTTTCCGGTGCCTTAATAGTAAACCATTTCCACCCGCTTGTGCTGGAAGCCTTATACCACCGCAATGTGTACACATCATTTGTATCCCAATATACGATGCAAAGCTCGTTATTTGCCCGGTCCGTTTCCACCGTAATGAGGGATTTTATGTCGCTGACTTCCACTCTCTCCCCGCCGTACGTATAGTCCATGCCGGCTTTTGTAAGCCTGAGGGGCAAGGTATTCAGCACAAGCTTTGCCGTATCTAAGGTGTGCTGTTCTTCATCCACCACCGTAATCGCCTCCAGCTTTGCTTTTTCTGCATCCGTGAAGCTGTTCTGGGAAAGTCCCATACCATTTACCTTATCCACTTTGCCGGAAATAGTTCTTTTCACTGCCGAAGAGAGGGCTTCGTCAGCGACGCACCCTTTTGCGAGTGCGCCGCTGCCTACCGCGCCGGCGGCTAATTTTTCTGCCGTTACCGCGCCCGGTGCAAGCTTGTCCGCCGTTACGCTGCCTGCAGGATGATCCAGCACCGCCGCTTCTTTGTGGGAACGGAAGTCTGTGTCTTTTGCTTGCAGGTCATCCGTTACATTGCCGAGCCCGATTTTTTCTTTTGTAACCCCATGGGGATTGTCCGTGTTTTCCATGTGGCTCTCTATGGAAGGCGCAAGGTCCAAAAACTGCTCCACGCCTTCATTTAAAATTTCCGATACGCGCATATTCACACTTCCTTCCCGTTTTCTTATGCCGCAGTTCCTGCCGAGCCCACGAGTCCGCGCCAATCTACATAGCCTGTATCAAAACGGCAGTAGCCGTAGAAGCGGTAGTCCATTTTGTTTTCAATCTTTTCGCTGTCAAAAATGGGCTTTTCGCGCCACAGGAACATCAGATTGTCCATCGTGCCGTCCTGCACAAACCAGGGCCTTGCCGCGCCGTCTGCCGTATACAGATAATCCCATACGGTAATATCCAGATGCGGCAGGGTGTTTTTGTCATTATTCTGCGTGCCTGCCTGCAAGGTGGAACCGATAAGGGCGCGCGCGGTAAATTCCCAATCGGGATGTACAACCAGTCTGTCTGCATGGGCAGCTACGGGGATACCCGCTTCGTCCTTCTGCAGGCGCATCATGGTAAGTGCCTGCTTTAAGGTTTCATCCGAAAGACCGCCGCGCACAAGGTTTCCGCAGGTTTCCGCGCTATTTATGAGGGGATGGTTTTCGGAAAATAATGGTACCCCGTCATATCCGTTTTCAGTAAAGCCCTTTAAAATTACATCTGCCGCCTGTGTTTCCTCTGTTGCCTGCAAGCCGCCGCCGAGCTTCGAGGCACTGCCGCCGCGTCCGTGTCCCTTCATAACATTATAAAGGTCATCCTGCACAAGCTCCCAAGTCACCTCGTACGCCTTGTCAAATCTGCGTGCGGTAAAGGTGGCAATGTCCCCCTCTAAAATATCTGCCTGATTGAAATCATTGCCTTCCGTGTTTTCCTCCCACTTGCCGAACGCGCCGAGATGGGGGAAAGTTTCTTCCTTCGCATGCATTTCGTCTACCTTAAAAATTTCGGTATACTGCTTCTTTTTCTTGTTATAGGTGTCAAAAAACACCTTTCTGTGTACCGGCGTCAAAAGCGCCGCAAAATTATTTCTGTCCAGTTTTGTTGCCATTGTCCATCATCCTTTCTTTTTCATTTTAATACGAATATTTGTAGCGGGCGTATTCCTCCGGTGTCATTCCCGCACCGGCAGCAGCCCATTTTTCCGCCTCGGAAAGCTGTATATGCCCCTTTGTGTCCGGCGCATCGGGTCCGGAAAGCGCAGGAATACGCTTGGCAGTTTTCTCTGCCGCGCTCATTTTTTCTTCCATTTCCTTGCGCATTTTTTCCAGTCGTTCCTCCCCGAACAGCGCATTATAGGCTTCCTTGGGGGATACACCCGTGCGGAAAATAAAAGCTTCCAATGCATTTCTGCGATTGTCAACATCTGCATACAGAGGATTTGTGCGCATTTCGGCATAGATTGCCTCCCGCGCTGCCGCAGCCTTCGCCTCGCGAAGCGCACGTACCTTTTCCTGCTGTGAAAGAAAAAGCTTTGCCGCATTTTCATCCAGTCCATGCACGCGAATCAGCTTCTCCATCTCCGCCCTGTCAATCATTTCTGCAAATGCACTGAGGCTGTCCGCCCCCATGTCATCCATGAGTCTGCGAAGAAGTGCATACATTTCCGCTTTCTCCGCATCCTCCTTTTCATTTTCTTTTGCTTTCGACGGCACTTTCGTTTCTTCCGCGCTCATTTCTTCCTTTTCTTCCGCTTCCAAAATCACATCTTCTACCGCCGCCATGTGTGTCAGCTTCGAAGCCGGTGTCACACCCGCCGTCTTTTTTCCGTCCCTCGGCATAGGACGTTTCTTTGTCTTTGCCATTTGTTTTCCTCCTTTTACCTGTTTTTTTGCCTACTTATACAGTGCCTTCGCGGCATATTCCCCCACCGTCACCGGCATCGGTCCGCGATGCCCGCAGTAGGGACAATGCCCGATTTTTTGCTCCGTCCAGCCCTTATCCCGCAGTGCCGCGCGCTCGCAGCGGGGGCAAACGGGATTGTCCTTCAGCTTTTCGATATCAATGCTTTGCAAATATGCATGCCGGCGCATACGCCGTGCAACTGCCTGTGGTAAGTAAATCTGCATTTTTTCACCTTTCCCCCTTCACGTTTCCGCTCGCCGTGAGTCCTTCCGCGTCCACATTTTCTATCCTGCCGTCGCTTTCTTTCTTTTCCGTTTCCGGTGCACCCTCGCGCATAAGCGGCAAGCCCAGATAGTCTGCCAGAAAACCGCGTACCTCCTCTGCCGTTACAAGCCCTGCCGCATACAGGTCGCGCATCATTTGATATGCCGCCGCCTTGTTTGTGGGAAGCCCTGCGCCCACCGTCACAGTAAGGTCAAACGCCGCTTCCTTTGTGCCGCCGTCCCTTTCGGGAATGGCACGAAGGTCACTGCCGCGGAAGAAAATGAACTCGTCTGCCTTTTCTGATACACGCACCGCCACTTCCTCCGTCCAATACGCCCGAATCATTTCCAGACAGTACGCAAAAACCTCCGAAAGCGTTTCCTGCAAAAGCAGTTTTTTATGCTGAATGGACATCTGTCCGCCCTGCTGCAGTACCGTTGCCTCCGCCGCGGTGGTTACCCCCGCCTGCTTGGCACCGGTCATCTGGTCCGAAAATCGGGTGATACGCTGGCTCTCATACCGAAGCGCTGTATCCCGCCTTTGCAGAATATAGGCAGGAAGCGGCGGCGCTTCCAGATTTCTTACTGCCGACACGCTCGTTGTAGGAATATTCAGCCCCGCTTCGTTCGTCATAGCGTCCAAATCAATGCCGCTTCCCGTTTCAATGAGTCGCTGGGGATTGCCGGTAAGGCGGGCGTTGATACGAATCTGGTCATCCAGATCGTTAATCAAATCCTGCACCGGAATAAGAAGCTCCACATCCCCTTTCCCCCAAATCGAGCCTTCCCGATAGTAAAGGGGTGTAAAGAAATACGGATACCGTCCCCCGGGATAAAAGTCCTCCCTACCGCTTCGAAAGCTGTCGGATAAAATTAAACCGCATCCCGTCATTTCCACAAGGCGAAGCTTTCCGCCCTCCTTCGTCCAAACGAGCATGTGCAGATACGTTTCATCCCCCGCATCCTCGCCTTCAAACTGCGGTCTGTAGCCCGGCACAATTGCATCCGCCACCGCATCTCCGTATTGCTCCCGCGCCCAATGGATGGTTTTACAAACGGTTTCAATTATGAACGCCGCTTCCTCCGTGCGATAGACATCTGTAATCCCCGGGTCTACAAAAATATATTTGGGATTACACGCCTCAATTACGGGCAGCCCCGCACCGCCCAGCGCGTCAGGGTCAAACGATACGCGAAAAATTCCCGTGCCGTATTTTTCCCTTCGCCTTTCATGCAGGTCCAGCTTGCGCGGCAGGCGGTTTTTATCCTTGACGAATTCCAATACCTTCTGCACCGTACGGGCAAACGGCGGATCGTCCGGCGTTACCGGTACCGGCATAATCCCGATGCTTTGCTCCAAAAGCATCGAAACCTGCCCCTCAATATTGGCATGCACAATGTTTGTGCTGCTTCCCGGGTCGTTTTCCGACTCCGGCAGGTTCACGTCCCCCTCCCAGTACGCTTCATACAGCGCAAACCGCTCGGTAAGACCGCGTCTTGCTTTGTCCTGCCACGCATCCAGATAAAATTTTCGGTACTTTGCTGCAAGTGTACGTTCCGCTTCCCCCATCAAAGTCTCCCGCATCCTTTTTCTGTTTTTCATCTTTTCACCCCCTTCCCTTTGTCGGCTTCGCTTTCCTCTTGCACATGCCCCGCATATGTCCGCTTTTTCTTTTCTTTGGCTAAACGCCCTGTTTTCGGCATTGCCTCGGGCCATGTCTTTCTCCCGCCGACAATCCGAGTATACTGCTTTTTGCCGCCCTGCACCATGGCAACTTTCGCGCATTACATCCGTGCATCCCCTGCGCACCGCTTCTGCGCACGAAATATTTATAAAAACACATAATTTTTCCAAAAACAATTGACTTTACTTTGCAAAAACTGTATAATACTATTTGTACAAAAATTTAGGAGGTCTTTTATGAAACAGCAAAAACCGAAGACTAAACTTTCAAAGGAAGCACGCGAAAAGATTGATAACAAAATCGTGCTGGCAACGGCAATCGCCCTTGTATCTGCCATGATGATGCTCTTTTTGTATAACTGGTTCGTTTCCATCTATGCAAGCCAGACCCGTATCTTCATTTTGATACTCCAGTGGCTCGGCGTTGCAGGCGTTGCCGCATTTTTGGCATTGTACTTTATCAAAAAGGATAAGAAATATCTGTTCGTTCTTCCTTACTGCGCCGTGGGCGCACTCTTCATGCGTGAAATTCTGCATGGAACCATCACCGGGCTTATCACCGGTATTCTGGCAAAAATCCCGTTTTTGCACATTGGCGGCTACGCCACAACCTCTGCCCGTTTTAATCTCATTTACATTTGCCTTGCCGTATATCTCATCGCTTCCTATATCTACTACGGCATAAAGCTTAAAAAGGGCACCGTAAAATAAATCGAACTTCTTTCCGTAAGAAATTCGGAAAATGTTGTGCTCGGCACAATAAAAACACAATAGAAACGAAAAAAAGGCGTTGCACAATCCGTGAATGTTCACGAACTGTGCAACGCCTTTTGTTTTTAATTTATTTTATATTACAAATCCACCATTCGGTGCAATTACTTGTCCCGTTAAAAAAGAAGCCTCGGCTGCATACAAGACTGCCTCTGCCACATCCTCCGGCGTGCCGAGCCGCCCCAGCGGTGTTTCCTCCCGAAGTGCATTTTTGTCTTCCTCGGAAAATACAGCCATCATATTTGTTTCAATCACACCCGGCGAAACGCAGTTTACCCGAATGCCGGAAGGACCCAGCTCCTTTGCAAGGGCGCGGGTCATACCGATAAGTGCGGCCTTTGCGGCAGAATAATGTACCTCGCAGGATGCCCCAACCTGCCCCCACATGGACGCAATCGTGATAAGGCTTCCGCGCTTTTCATGAATCATAGCAGGCAGGAACGCACGAAAGAGACGGTATGCACCCTTGACATGTACGTCAAACATCCCGTCCCACTCTTCTTCCGTAATATCGGTAAATAATTTCTGTGCGCTGATGCCGGCATTATGAATTACCACGTCGGCGCGTCCTGCCGCGGCGGCAAACGCCCCAACAGCCTCGGCGCTGCATACATCCGCGTAAAGCGCCTCTCCGCCGATTTCTGCCGCGAGCGCCCGTGCTTTTTCTTCCGAGCGTTTATAGCCCACTACCACACGATAGCCTTCCTTTGCAAAGCGGCGGCAAATGCTTTCGCCGATACCGCCCGCCCCGCCGGTAATGACAACTGTTTTCATAGCTTTCTCCGCATTCCTTTCTAAATCCGAAGACAACAAATCAACCATAAGCCTTCGGCTATGGCTGATTGAAATGCTGTTTCCTTCAGAAAAATTAGGCAGCGATTGCTTTAAGCTTCAGTGCCATCTGCGACTTTTTGCGCGATGCGGTGTTCTTATGCAGAACGCCCTTTGCAACGGCCTGGTCCAGTTTCTTTACTGCATAGCGGTAAGCAGCTGTGGTTGCAGCAGCATCGTGGCTTGCAGCAGCTACTTCAAAACGCTTGATTGCAGTCTTAAGAGCAGACTTAATCATCTGATTTCTCAGCGTCTTCTTTTCGATCACTTTAACTCTTTTCTTTGCGGACTTAATGTTAGGCATGATTTCACCTCCCAAATTAGTGACTTTGATAGTATACCACAACTTTTTCCAAAAAGCAAGGTTTTTTTTAATTTTTTTAAAAAAATCCGTTTTCCCAATTTTTTCCGCGTGTATTTTTCTGTCAAATACATAAAATTGAAGAGAAATCAAGTACGGCAAGCGTAAAAAATAGCTTTACTTTTTGCCGCAAAAAAAGGAGATGGATTTTTTGGATAACACCGCACTTGTACTTGTAATTCTCGGTGCCTTAAACTGGGGTGCCATCGGCTTGTTCGGCGTGGATATTTTGGGCACGCTTTTCGGCGGCCAGGCTTCTGTTTTGTCCCGCATCATTTTCTCTCTTGTGGGGCTTGCAGGTCTTTGGAGTATTACCATCCTCTTTAAAGAGAAGATTCCGGCAAACCGCTCCGAATAAACCTTTTGTGCAAAGGCATTGCCTTTGCCAATACATATCTTGGAAGGAGAACGCTCTATGCAGGAAGAAAACCAAACCCCCACCGAAGAAATCGTGGAAAGCGGCAGCACGGAAATCAAATCCCCCCGGGGCAATCTGCATTGCCTGACCATCATCGGGCAAATTGAAGGGCATATTCTTCTGCCGCCCCAAAACAAAACAACTAAATATGAGCATGTTCTTCCCCGTCTTGCGGCTATCGAGGAAAATCCGGAAATTGACGGGCTATTAATGATTTTAAATACCATGGGCGGCGATGTGGAAGCCGGTCTTGCCATTGCGGAAATGGTGGCAGGCATGAAAAAACCCACCGTTTCTCTGGTACTCGGCGGCGGGCACAGCATTGGCGTGCCTCTCGCCGTTTCTGCGGATTTTTCGTTTATCTCCCCCACCGCCACCATGACGCTCCACCCCATCCGCTACAGCGGCACGGTTATCGGTGCGCCCCAGACCTTTGCGTATCTTACGCGTATGCAGGAACGGGTGATTCGCTTTGTCACGGCACACTCCCATATGCCCGACGAAGATTTTCGCCGTATGATTTTAACCACAGGCGAACTCTTAGGCGATGTGGGCACAGTCCTTCTCGGAAAAGATGCCGTAGACTGCGGTCTTATTGACAAGGTCGGTGGTGTGGCAGATGCCATGGAAAAGCTTTATGCCTTAATACAAGCTTCAACAGAGGGATGTAAAAAAAGTTCAGAACAAACAAGCTGAGAAAAAGCAGGGTAAAAACCCTGCTTTTTGTTCCTTGCCATATTATTGTGCAAAAGTAGGCTTCTCCTCCGTCAGCACAACCTTAATATCTAAAATACTGCCATCGCGGTTTACCGTCAGCGATATGGAATCCCCCGCCTTAAACTTATCGCGAATTGCGTTAATCTGTTCGGAGGATCTAACCTCTTCGCCGTTACATTTTAAGATAACATCGCCCTTTCGGATGCCGGCGGTAGCAGCCCCGCTGCCGCTTGATACATCGCTTACAAAAAGTCCCGCCGCAGGAATATTATAGTAATTTGCCTCCTGCTCATTTACATAGATAAGCGTTACGCCAATCTGCGGACGCCCCTTCACATAGCCATGGTTAATTAAATCCTCAATAATGGGTTTTGCGTTATTTGCCGGAATGGCAAACCCAAGCCCTTCAATCTCCGAAGAACTTACCTTTACGGTGTTAATGCCGATAACCTCGCCATAGGCATTTACAAGCGCGCCGCCGGAATTGCCGGGGTTTATTGCCGCATCCGTTTGAATGAGCGTGTAATTTACATTGTCCACCTTAAGGGTACGGTTTAAAGCGCTGATAATACCCTGCGTAAGCGAGCCTGCAAGCTCCTGTCCCAGCGGATTGCCGATGGCAACGCACCGTTCGCCCGCCTCCAGCGCATCCGAATCCCCCATAACAGCCGTGGGAAGGTCTGTCGCTTCAATCTTAATCACGGCAAGGTCCGTCTTTGCGTCCGAGCCGATAATTCTGGCTTCGTATTCCTTGCTGTTATTTAAAATAACCTTAATGCTTTTCGCGCCCTCAATTACATGGTTGTTTGTGACGATATAGCCGTCCGCCGTAATAATAATGCCGCTGCCGCTGCCCTCGCTCTGGGAGGGTGCGCTGTATCCGAAGAACGAATACGACTGGGTTTCCACAATCGTGGAAATGCCTACAACTGCAGGACCGACAAGCTTTCCGATTTCCACGGTGGAAAGCTCGGTGCGATTTTCTGCATTATACGTCACCTGCGTTACCGTCGCGCTTGTGCCCGCGGGTGCAGGGAACGCAAAGCTTCCGTTTTTTGTAACATCCCCGCCGGTGATGAGCCCGCCGACCAAGGGGGAAACCACAGACGCAATAAGCGCGCCCGCAATGGCGCTTGCAAAGGCTACAAGCCATGTGCGCGGTTTCTTTTTGGGTGCCGTTTCAATATGAACAGGGCTCGAAGACGCGCCATCATACTGCACAGCGTCATTTTCGTTGTGCCATTGAAATTCATTAAATTCTCGCATAGTAAATCCTCCTCTGTGATTTCATAGTATTATCATACCGCAAAAATGTTAGCAAATTATGAATAAGCTATGAAAAAGTTAAAAAATTTTATTTTTTTCCGAGGGTAAACACAAATCTTGTGTACTCTCCCGGCTCGCTTTCCGCGTAAATTCTTCCTCCATGGGCGGCAATAATGTTTTTCACAAGGTACAGCCCAAGTCCAACGCCCGTTTTGTCCTTGCCGCGGCTTCGGTCTGTCTTATAAAACTTATCCCAAATCATTTGCATATCCTCGGGCGGAATTCCCTCGCCCGTATTTTCCACGGTTATGGTGGCAGAAGACTCTGTTTGCCTGACCTCTACCCGTACATACCCGCCCGGGCGGTTAAATTTCAGCGCGTTGTCAAAAAGGTTAATGAGCACCCTGTCAATTGCATCTCTGTCAGCAAAAACGGGACAGTTTTCCGCATCAAACGAAATATCCGCACGGATATCCTTCTCCGTAAACGTGGATTCAAACCGCAATATGGCAATGCGGACAGCTTCGTTCATGTCGAAGGTGTTGCGCCCCAGCTGCAGTCCCCCCTCCATACGCGCCACCAGCAAAAGCTCGTTTACAAGGCGGGCAAGCCGCTTCGTTTCCTCCAGCACGATCGTCAGATATTCCTTCTGCCTCTCTTTGGGAATGGTATTATCCAAAATGCCCGCAATAAAGCCGGAAATGGTGGTCATAGGCGTTCGCAATTCGTGAGAAACGTTGGCAATAAACCCGTTTCGCATATCCTCCAGCTTCTTTAAGGAAAACGTCATCCTGTTAAAGGTTTCTGAAAGCTCTGCCAGCTCATCATTGCCCCGCACCGGCACCTCCACGGAAAAATCCCCTTTGGCAATACTTTTTGCCGCAACGCTGATGTTTTTCAGCGGACGGGAAATGCGAAGGGACACAAAATAGGAAATAATGCAGGTTAAAAGAGTCGTAACCAAAATAGCAAGGAGTACCGTACGGAACATATCGTCCCGATACCGGTTGATGTTCGGCATCGGCACGGCAACACAGCTTACGGCAGGGGTTGTGCCGTGATATAGAATAGGTTTTGAAACCAAAAGGTACGTCCCACGGAAGAAATTATTGAAATTTCCGAGCTGTGCATGCTCCCCGGCAAAAAGCCGGCTCACCAGTATGGCGGGCATACTGCCGGAAATATGTTCCCGTATATTTCGGGAGCTTGCCAGAATTTCCCCGTCCTCCCCTACAAGAAAGACAACGCCGTTTATACGGTTTGCAATTTCTTCAATATTCATATAGTAAAGCGAGGTAATTGCAGCGCTGGGGTTGTCCTGATAAAACACCGTCAGCTCGCCGACGTGTGCCACCTCGTTTCTGAGCGTTTCCTTCTGTTCGCCGATAATATAATTGCTGAAAAATGTAAACAGCAATGTGCCGAGCGCTAAAAGGCAAAAGGAAACAATGAAAATATTCGACGTAAGAATGCGCCCGAAAATAGTTTTACGCAAGGGTTTTCACCTCGAATTTATAGCCTACGCCCCAAACGGTTTTCAGTTGCCAGCCATTTTCAAAGCCCTCAAGCTTTTCCCGAAGCCGCTTCACATGCACATCCACCGTGCGCGAGTCCCCGAAATAATCAAAGCCCCATACCTCTTCCAAAAGCTGTTCTCTCGTATATACACGGTTTGGGTGGGAAGCCAGATGATGCAAAAGCTCCAGCTCCTTCGGCGGCACGGCAATGGTCTTCCCGTCTACGGTCAGCTCGTAATTCATAAGGCTTATCGTAAGCCCCGGATAGGAAACAATGCTGTCATCCTCGCCTCTCGAGGTATGCGTGCGGCGAAGCACCGCCTTTACGCGCGCCACCAGCTCTTTCGGCTCAAAGGGCTTTACCAGATAATCGTCCGCACCCATTTCAAGTCCCAGAATTTTATCCAGCGTTTCCCCCTTCGCCGTCAGCATTATAATCGGAACGGCAGAGGTTTTTCGGATTTCACGGCACACATCCATGCCGTCAAGCTTCGGCAGCATCAAATCCAGCACCACAAGGTCGGGCTTATCTCCCTTAAAAAACGAAAGTGCCGCTTCACCGTCGTGGGCATTTGTAACGGTAAAGCCTTCTTTTTCAAGGTATAACCGCACAAGCTCGCAAATATTCACATCATCGTCCACAACCAAAATAGATGCCTGCATAGAAAATCCCTCCATTCTTTTTCAGTATAACACAAAATTCCCAAAAGTGCAATTTTTTTATGAACACAATATGAATAAAACCCGCCATAGATTTTGTATTTTTCAGGTAAAGCGAATTGACAAAAGGCGGGATATATGATATACTGCAATAAAGTAAAAATTATCCGTTTTCGTGTGGGTACGCTCATGCCGATGATAATAGGTGAAATTCGCCGTTACCTTAGGGATAACAATGCCATTCGCGTAAGCCGTTCCCTTCGGGATACGGCGTATCGGGCGCTCGCGGTAAAGGAGCGGCTTTCCGCCGAAAAAGAACCTACGGTGGAGGACATTGCAAAAGAAATGGGGCTTTGCAAGGAAGAGGTTGTTTTCGCGCTGGATGCAATTCTCGACCCCGTTTCGCTTTTTGAGCCGGTGTATCATGACGGCGGCGATGCGCTTTTTGTCATGGACCAGGTGAGCGATACGAAAAATACGGACGAAAACTGGATTGAAACCATTGCACTCAAAGAAGCCATGCGCCGCCTTTCCGAGCGGGAAAAGCTCATTTTAAACCTGCGGTTTTTCCAAGGGCGAACGCAAATGGAGGTCGCAGACGAAATCGGTATTTCGCAGGCGCAGGTTTCCCGGCTTGAAAAAAGTGCACTGGAAAGCATGCGAAGACATATTTGAGAATAGAATACAGAAAGAGAAAGGAGCATATTCTATGCGAAAAATAATTCCGGCAGTGCTTGCCATGGCCCTTGTATGCAGTGCGGCAGGCTGTAATGCCAAACGTTCAACAGGAGGGCTCGTCCCCGGCGCGGAGAACGCGGAAAATGAGCCGACCCACACACCCGTTCAAAGAGTGGATGCGCAGTATAATCCCATTCTTACCGAGTATGCGGAGGGTGCGTTCATTCGCGCAGAGGACGGCAAGCTGTTTCTTGACGAAAGCGGCGTACCCCACGAATTTACCTTGAGCGCACGGGCGGCCAACGATGTTACCGCTTTGGACATTTCGGAAGGTACACGTATCATTGTAAATTATAATATTCTGGCGGACGGCACAGAGGAAGCCGAAAGTCTGGAGAAAATTTTATCAGAATAGGAGAACGCCTTGCACGAGCATAATTCGCATAATGCTTTTTACCGCAGCCCCTTCGGCGCGGTGGAGCGGGGCACGGAAGTCAAGCTGCGGTTTTTCACCGCAAAAGAAACAAAAGCCGTTTCCGTTTGTACGGAAACAGAAACGTACCCCATGGAAAAAGAATGCGAAATGTGCGGCGGGCAAATGTTTGTCTGCACCTTTGTGCCTGCGGAAACCTGCTTTTACCGTTTTCGGATTATTGAACCAAGTGGCGAAAGCTGGTACGGAAACAACCCTGCAGGGCTGGGCGGACAAGGCGCCCCAAATAGCGAAATCCCGTTTCAGATTACGGTGTACGAGCCGTATAATTTACCGCAGGCGTATGCCGAGGGCATCGTCTATCAAATTTTTCCTGACCGCTTTTGTCCGGGCGGTGTGCGGACAGCGTGCGGTATCGAAAGGACTTGGGGGGAAACCCCCTTTTATAAAGCGGAGCAATTCGGCGGCACTTATACCGCCAATGACTTTTTCGGCGGCACGCTCTGGGGGGTGGCGGAAAAGCTTCCTTATCTAAAAAGTCTGGGTATTACATGGATTTATCTAAATCCCATTTTCGACACAAGCTCCAATCACGGCTATAATACCCGCGATTATATGCATGTTGCCCCCCATCTCGGCGGTGACGAGGCCTTTGCCCATCTGGCAAAAAAGGCGAAAGAAATGGGGATTCGGCTTCTTTTGGACGGCGTATTCAGCCACACCGGTGATGACAGCCTGTATTTTAAGAGCGCAAGGGCGGACGAAAATTCCCCCTATCGCGCCTGGTATACCTTTACCGACACGCCGCCCTATTATGCATGCTGGTGGGGGATTCCCTCTCTCCCGAATGTACAGGAGGAAACGCCTTCCTTCATGGCATTTATGCTGGGTGAAAACGGTGTTTTGCGCCATTGGCTCCGGCAGGGCGCGGACGGATGGCGGCTGGACGTGGCAGACGAACTGCCGGACGGCTTTCTGGACGGACTTCGCCGTGCGGTAAAAGCCGAAAAAGAAGATGCCGTCATTATCGGCGAGGTGTGGGAGGATGCTTCTAATAAAATCAGCTATGGCGCACGCCGCCGGTATCTGACGGGGCAACAGCTTGACAGCGTCATGCATTACCCCCTTCGAAATGCTATTATTGATTTTGTTCGCGGGAATATGTCCGCTGCCAGATTTCGTGCGCGGGTGCTTTCCCTCATGGAAAATTATCCCCCGCCGGCATTTTTCGGTGCACTTTCCTTTTTGTCAAGCCACGATGTCCCGCGGATTTTAACGATACTGGGAGATGCACCGGAAAACACGGGACGGGATGCCGAAGCGGCGTTTCGCCTTTCTCCCGAAAACCGAAATAAAGCAGTGCTGCGGCTTCGCGTGGCGCTTGCGCTTTTGGTGACAATGCCGGGCGTCCCCTGCATTTTTTACGGAGATGAGGCAGGGCTTGAGGGGTATGGTGACCCCTTCTGCCGCGGCACATACCCTTGGGGAAATGAAGATACCACGGTATTTACGCTCTATCGGGAATTGCTTGCGCTTCGAAAAGAAAATCCGGACCTTTCCGGCGGCACGCTTTCGTTTTTATATGCCGAAGGACAGGTGCTGGGCTTTGCGCGGGGAAAAACCGTTATATATATAAACGGCGGCACAGCACCTGCACAGATTACGTACAAAAATGAAACCGTGGTGCTTTTGCCGATGGACTATAAACTTTTTACGGATACAAGATAACGCCTTTAAAGCAGACTCTGCCCCGGAGGAAAAAATGGACACATTAAAAACACTTGAATTTTATAAAATTCGCGCCCGCCTTGCCGAGCAGGCAATTGTACCTGCTGCACGGGAGGCGCTTTTGGCGTTGGAGCCGCAAACGGATACGGAAACCGTTCGCATGCTTTTGGAGGAAACGACAGAGGGGCGCACCTACGCCGCAAAGAAAGGCGCACCACCCATCAGCGCCATAGGTGACATTCACGCGGCAGTGCAGCGAAGCCGGGTCGGCTCTGTGCTTTCCTGCGGGGAGCTTCTTCGTATTGCTTCCGTTTTGCAGGGTGCACTTCGCCTTCTTCGCTATGCCGATACGGAAAATTTTGCCGCGGACTACCCTGCGCTACATGCGCAGATTTCACGGCTTACCTCGTTTTCGGACCTTGCCCGCCGTCTTTCCGATGCGATTTTGGACGAAAACACCGTGGACAGCGGCGCCAGTCCCGCCCTTTCCATTATCCGCAGAAAAATAACGGGAACAACAGAAAAAATCCGTGACATATTAGATGAAATTATTCGAAGCCAGACCTATGCAAAGGTCCTGCAGGAACAGCTTGTCACCATGCGCGCAGGGCGCTATGTTGTCCCCGTGCGGGCAGAGCACCGGTCGGCACTCCCCGGCGTTGTGCACGATACATCCCAGACGGGGTCAACTCTTTTCGTCGAGCCCATGCGCGTTGTGGAAGCCAATAATTTACTGCATAAACTTCACGCGGAGGAAAAAGAGGAAATCCAGCGGATTTTAGCGGCTTTTTCGGCAGAGGTTTCCGAAATTGCAGACGAAATTCTGGAAAATTACGATGCCATCTGGCGTCTGGATTTTATCTTTGCAAAAGGGCGGTACGCCGATTCCATCAGCGCCACATGTCCCTTTGTGCGAGAGGACGGCAGCGTGGAAATCCGCCGCGGTCGGCATCCCCTTTTGTCTGCCGACAAAGTCGTCCCGATTGATATTTCCATCGGCACTTCTTTCGATACCTTGGTTATTACCGGCCCGAACACAGGCGGTAAAACCGTTTCCCTGAAAACCCTTGGGCTCTTTGTGCTCATGGCGGCGGCGGGACTGCATATTCCCGCGCAGGACGGGTCGGCAGTGTCGGTGTTCGACTATGTTTTTGCCGATATCGGGGACGAACAAAGCATCGAGCAGTCCCTTTCCACCTTTTCTTCCCATCTTGTAAATATTATTGAAATTTTGCGCCTTTCCGGAAGACGCACCCTCGCCCTCTTCGATGAACTCGGTGCCGGCACAGACCCCACGGAAGGGGCGGCACTGGCGCGGGCGGTGCTTTGCGAAATGCGAAAACGGGGTGCCCGCACCGTGGCAACCACTCATTACAGCGAGATTAAGCTCTACGCGCTGGAAACGGAAGGCGTGGAAAATGCGGCATGTGCCTTTGACGTGGAAACGCTCCGCCCCACCTATCGTCTGGAAATCGGTGCGCTCGGGCAGAGTAACGCCTTTGCTATCGCCGCGCGCCTTGGTATGCCCCAGGGTCTTATTGCCAATGCAAAGGATTTCGTAACGGCAGAAAACACCCGTTTTGAAGATGTCATCCGCCGTTTGGAGGCGCAAAGGCAGGCGCTTGAGGATGACCGCGCATCCGCCCGCACAGACCGGGAGAAAGCGCGGGAAATGAAGGAAAAGCTTTCAAAGGATGCAGAAAACACAGAATCCCGCCGCCAGAAAATTCTGGAGGACGCCCGAAAGGAAGCCCGCCGGATGCTGCAGGAAGCCAAGGCGGAGATTGATGCCCATATTAAGGAAGCCATGGCGGCAGAAAATAAAAAAGCCGCCCTTGAAAAGGCACGGCAAAAGGTCAGCAAAAAGCTCGACAAGGTTTCCGGTGAGCTTTCAAAGGATGCGGTGCGCCCGGCAAAGGTTGCCATTTCCGCCGCTGAAATCAAGGCGGGAACACCGCTGTATCTGGACGCTATGGGACAGCGTGGCACAGCCCTTCGCCCGCCGGATAAGGACGGAAATGTGGAAGTGCAGGTTGGCATTTTAAAGGTCAAAACCCATATTTCCACCGTTTCCGCCGCGCCCCCCGAAAAGAAACCCAAGGTACACGCGGCAGTTACAAACCGCCGAAGCGGCGGCGCACCTGCAAAAGCCGAGGTGGATTTGCGCGGTATGACGCTGGACGAAGCGGAAGCCGTGGCAGAAAAGTTTATCGACGATGCGGTGCTTTCCCACCTCGAAACCGTCACTATTATCCACGGCAAGGGTACGGGCGTACTCCGCAGCGGCATCCACAGCCTTTTAAAAACCAACCGCAGCGTAAAAAGCTTTCGCCTCGGCAGATACGGCGAAGGCGAGGATGGCGTAACCATTGTAACCTTATAATAAAAGATAACACAGAATAAATATCCCCCCGTGGAACGGGGGGTATTTCATTTTCGGGCAAAGCCCTAATATTACTGGCAACGCACAAGTGCGTCTTTTTATTGGCCTGCCAGCCACGCAATTGTTACTTGTTACCCATAAATGGGTCCCGCGGGT
>JAZROH010000016.1:0-46762 GCA_045648645.1 Clostridia bacterium
AGCCAATCCGTAATGTTGTAGAGCCGCATATGCACGCCTGTACTGTTGTGAATTAATTTGTTGAGTGTGGCAAAGCCAACGCCTGAACCCCCAGGTCCAATTGCTCGCACATCGACAAAGTGAAGTGCTATCGTCCAAAGAACAAACAATGCGAGTAGACCTACTCCGATGTAAAAACTTTTTCTTTTCATTTTTATCAACCTTCCTGATTTGTATTTGACTTTTGCCTGAATACACTTTACAGGAAGGTATTTAAAATCTCAAGAATCGCACCGTCACACGGACGACACTTTCCGTATCATTGCCATTTTACAAGCATTAACACCTTTATTATAAGGAATATGAACAGAAAAGCTCCTGCATAGGGTTGCGAGCTTACGATAAACAAAAGCACCGAGACGGCATTTAATATAAGCGATATTTTTTCCTTATTTCTAAGCCAAAATACTTTTTGGCAGTTTTGTAGAGCAAGCGTCAAAATCCCATATGCTATAATGCTGATTACAATAGAATTATACACTATTTTTAGGTATTGTGCAATTCCATTTAATAACAAAAGCGAAACGCCCTGTACGGTTTCCTGAGCTTTTTGCCCGAAGAACGGCAGAAAAAAGCACATCAAAACACTTATGTCTAAAAGACCAAAAACAAGACTTTTTAACTGCTTTTCTTTTTGTTTATTATCTTCTTCTGCAATACTTAAAACTTCGTCACTTGATAAAAGTTCATCTATTGTCACCGAGAAAAATTTCGCTATCTCTTTTAAAGAATCTATGCTCGGATATCCTCTGCCTGATTCCCATTTAGAAATTGCTGTTCGTGACACATAGAGAGCTTCAGCAAGCTCTTCCTGAGTAAGCCCTTTATTCTTCCTTAATTCTTGTAATTTTTCATTAAATTCCACAATACTCTCTCCAAATCAAACGTATCGAGTGCTGCAAACCTGTATGATTTTGTCTGCAGCTCCTTTTGCACCTGCACAGTTTTTAAATCCTTCTGCAATTTTTCCGGCATTTTGCTTATAGGTGCCATCGCTTACCATCTCATTTACAGCACCCAAAACAGAAGCTGCATCTGGTTTTTTAAGCTTGATTCCTGCGCCAAGCTCCAAAACCCGCTGACAAACGCCTTTTTGTTCTACAGTTTGTGGCAGCATCAAAAGCGGAACTGAAAAATATAAGCTTTCGCTAGTGCTGTTCATTCCGCAATGTGATACAAAAACATCTGCTTTTTTCAAAACAGCAATCTGGTCAACATGGGAAAATACAGATATATTTTCAGGAAGCTTGCCCAAATCATTTATAGAAACCAAATTACCAACAGACATAATCACCTGATAGGCTGTGTCCCGCAAAGCAGAAATACAAGTTTTATAAAAGGGCAACATATCATTATTCACTGTTCCCATTGAAATATAAATCAGCTTATCTCTCTTTTTTTCAACTTCCGCAGCTATAGACCGAATAGAAGGACCAACAAATGCGTACTTTTCTGAAAAGGTTTCAGAAAAAGGCTGAAATGCAGGCGACGTATACACAATCGTATGGGTGCTCGCGTCATTTGCGATAATATCAAGGATATTTTTAACGGGGTATCCCTTATCTTGCAGGCGTTTGACTTGCTTTGCGGTTTTGTGTGCACCTAAAAGCATTTTAAACAAATCCGTAAAGCCCTGTTTCATAATTTTTGCCGAATGCTCGTTAAAAGCAAAGGTTGTTGTGGAAGATACAAAAGGAATACCAAGCTTCATTGCAGCAGCTTTTCCCCATAGTGCCATGGAATCTGCTACAATACAATCCGGCTGAAATTCTGCCATTTCTCTGCAAACCTTCTCATCAAGCGCCAACGTGGTATCTACCAGTATCTTTGCAGAGAACGCAAGGTCCTTTCCCACGCGTGCAGCGTCTTTTGCACTGAGCTTCTGCTCCTCGTTATACGCATCACAGGATATAAAGGTTGCGCCTGTCTCCTCAATTTTTTCCCGCATACTGTTATAAGAATAATACCAAACCTCGTGCCCCCGCGAAACCAATTCTCTGACAACGCCCAGGGTAGGATTTGTATGTCCGTGGGCAGGAATACAAAAGAAAACTATTTTGCTCATATTTTCATTCCTCTATTTCACGAAAAATCCGTTTTATATATTTATTTTGCATTTCTTTAGGAAGAATTGCTATACCCCTTTTTTCATCTCCAAGAACTAAAATTTCATCGCCGGGCTGCAGGGCAAACAGTTCTCTTGCTTCTTTAGGAATAACGAACTGTCCCTTTTCGCCGATTTTGACCATCCATGCATATTTTCCTTCATGTATATCCATGCTTCCACCTCATAGTATAATTAGTATGAATAATCATACTACATTTCTATGCAAATGTCAATAGTTTTTACCCAAAAACAAAAGATGTGACCGTAGCCACATCTTTGTTTTTGTAAATTTTGTATCAATATGTTTTACGCTTGCAACTGCAAGGCTGCTTTAGTCGTTAAATCCAACTCTTGCCGCATATGAAGTATGCAGAAGCTCATGTGCCTTATGAGAATTGGGCTCGCCGAGGAATTCATCATACAGCGCCTTTACCTGGGGATTATGATGCGACTGGCGAAGAACCTGTCTTTCATCCTCGCTGTAAAGTGCGTTTGCTCTCTTTTCCTTATAAGTGTCGAGAATGTCTTCTTCTTCATTCGGCAGGAAGCAGGAACGGATAATCGGCTGACCACCGCCCGCAATACAGCCACCCGGGCAACCCATAATTTCAATGAAGTGATATTTGGACTTTCCTTCGCGGATTTCATCCAAAAGTACCTTTGCATTCTTCATGCCGTGCGCAATTGCAACATTTACGGTTGTGCCATTAATATCAATGGAAGCTTCACGAATACCTTCAAAACCACGAACAGCTTCAAACTTGATAGCTTCATGTTCTTTACCGGTCAGTACGAAGTACACCGTACGAAGCGCCGCTTCCATAACACCGCCCGTTACGCCGAAGATAACGCCTGCGCCTGTGTAATCGCCCATGATATCCTGGTCAAAATCTTCGTCGGGCAGCTTTGTGAAGAGGATGCCTGCACGTTTAATCATGCGGGCAAGCTCACGCGTTGTCAGAACTGCATCAACGTCTTTTATGCCGTCCTTCTGCATCTGTTCGCGTTCCTTTTCGTCCTTCTTAGCAGTACACGGCATAATGGAAACAACAAAGATATCCTCCGGATCAATGCCGTTCTGTTCTGCATAGTAGGACTTAATGATGGCACCCTGCATCTGATGGGGGGACTTGCAGGAAGAAAGATGATCTAAAAGATCCCCGTAATTATACTCTGCGTAGTTAATCCAGCCGGGAGAGCAGGAAGTAATCATCGGTAATTTGCCGCCGTTTTGAATTCTGCCGAGAAGCTCGGTGCCTTCTTCCATAATGGTAAGGTCGGCTGCAAAGTTTGTATCATATACTTTATCAAAGCCAAGACGTTTCAGTGCCGCAACCATCTTGCCTGTGCAAGCGGTGCCTACCGGCATGCCGAATTCTTCGCCGAGTGCGGCACGGACGGCCGGCGCTGTCTGTACAACCACATGCTTGCCGGATTTAATGGCTTCGTCAACCTTGTCAATTTCGGATTTCTCCATAAGTGCACCCGTGGGACATACGCTCACACACTGACCGCACAAAATACAGGGTGAATTTGCCATGGAACGGTTTTCCGCAGGTGCAACAATCGTTTTAAAGCCTCTGTTTTCAAAGCCCAAAATACCCATGCCGTGTGCATTTTCACAACGTGCCACACATCTTCCGCAAAGAATACATTTAGATGTATCGCGAACGATAGAGGGTGTAAGTTCATCCACGGTAACAGGCGTTTTCACACCCTGGTATTTTCCCTCACGTGCGCCTGTGATATACGCAACGTGCAAAAGTTCGCACTGCCCGTTCTTATCACATTGCTGACAGTTTTGATTATGATTAGAGAGCAGAAGCTCAACGGATGCACGACGTGCTTCCGATGCTTTTGGTGTGGAAATGCGAATTTCCATACCCTCATTTACGGGATATACGCAGGAAGCAACAAGACCTCTTGCGCCTGCAACTTCTACCAGACATACACGGCAGGAGCCGTTTGAACATTCTCCGTGATTAAATGCACATAAAGACGGAATCTCATACCCGCATTTTTTTGCGGCTTCAAGAATGGTTAAACCTTCTTCTACCTGGTAGGAGACGCCTTCAATTTTTATATTTACTTTAGCCATTTCTTTCTCCTCCTATCCCTTACTTCTGCACAATTGCCTTAAACTTACATGTAGCAAGACATGCGCCGCACTTCACGCACTTGTCAGGATCAATCTGAAAAGCATTGAGCTTCTTGCCGGGTGCTTTGTAATCGGTCTGTACGATTGCGCCGGTGGGACATGCTCTTGCACACATACCGCATCCGAAGCACTGATCCTGAATAATGGTGTACTGAATCAGCTTCTTACATACCTTTGCAGGACACTTCTTATCTACAATATGTGCAAGATATTCATCCTTAAAGTGTGTAAGCGTGGAGATAATCGGGTTTGCCGCTGTCTGCCCAAGTGCGCAGAGGGAATTTGCCTTTACAGCGTTTCCAAGCTCTTCCAGCTCTTCAAGGTCCTTCATTGTTCCTTTGCCTTCGGTAATCCGTGTGAGAATTTCAAGCATTCTCTTTGTACCGATGCGGCAGGGTGAGCACTTACCGCAGGATTCATCGCAAATGAATTCCATATAGAACTTTGCAACGTCAACCATACAGTTATCTTCATCCATAACAATGGCACCGCCGGAGCCCATCATGGAGCCCTTCGCTACCAGATTGTCAAAGTCAATCGGCTCGTCAAGGTTTGCTGCTGTCAGACAGCCGCCGGAAGGGCCACCGGTCTGAATGGCTTTGAATTCCTTGCCGTTCGGGATGCCGCCACCGATATCATAAATGAGCTCGCGAAGCGTTGTTCCCATAGGAATTTCAACAAGACCTACGTTATTAACCTTACCGCCGAGCGCGAACACCTTTGTACCCTTGGATTTTTCCGTTCCGCATTCCGCAAACTTTGCCGCACCTTCACGAAGGATATACGGTACACATGCCAAGGTTTCAACGTTATTTACGATTGTCGGCTTCTGCCAAAGACCCTTGACTGCCGGGAATGGCGGACGAGGACGCGGCATACCGCGCTTGCCTTCAATGGAATTTAAGAGTGCTGTTTCCTCACCGCAGACAAATGCGCCGGCGCCGAGACGGATATATGCTTTGAAGTTAAAGCCTGTACCTAAAATGTTTTCGCCCAAAATTCCCATTTCTTCCATCTGGCTGATTGCAAGACGGAGACGGTTTACGGCAATCGGATATTCGGCACGAACATAGAAGTAACCTTCGGATGCACCGATAGCATACCCTGCAATCATCATACCTTCCAATACTGCAAAGGGGTTACCTTCCAGAATGGAACGGTCCATGAATGCACCCGGGTCACCTTCGTCACCGTTACATACCACATATTTTTGATCGGCCTCATTTGCATATGCAAATGACCATTTTCGACCTGTGGGGAAGCCTGCGCCGCCACGGCCTCTAAGACCTGCCGCCAGTACTTCGTCAATTACTTCCTTTTGATCCATAGAAAGCGCACGTTTAAGACCTGCAAATGCACCTTCGCCGATCGCTTCATTAATATCCTCGGGGTTTATAACACCACAGCCGTGCAGTGCGATTCTCTTTTGCTTCTTATAAAAGTTAATATCGTCCTGCTTTACTACCTTTTCGTTTGTATTTGGTTCTACATAAAGAAGGCGTTCCACAATTTCGCCGCCTAAGATATCGGTTTCAAAGATTTCCTCAACGTCATCTAGCTTTACAAGACGATAAAGCGTATCTTCGGGGAAAATCTTAACGAAGGGGCCCTGCGAACAAAATCCGAAGCAACCTACGATATTTACGGTTACCTTATCCCCTAAATTATTCTTCGCAACAAGGGCTTCAAATTTTTCTTTGATTTCCAAAGAGTTGGAAGAAATACAGCCTGTGCCGCCACACAACAGAATGGCGCGTTTTCCGTTGGTGCCGTCTATTTTACTTGTCAGCGCTTCTGTACAGCTACAAATTTTTGCATCTAATTCTGCGAATGTTTTCATGCGTTTGCACCTCCCAATGCACGATATTCTTCAACGATCGGTGCCACCTGATCTACAGTGAGTTTCGGATACACCTTGCCGTTAATGGTAACTGCCGGTGCAATGCCGCATGCCCCGATACATCTTAAAGCGTCAATGGTAAACATGCCGTCTTCCGTTGTTTCACCCGGTGCAATGCCCAGAAGTTCGGAAAATTTATCCATAACAAGCTGTGCACCTTTTACGTAACAGGCTGTACCCATGCAACAACCGATTACATATTTACCCTTCGGATTCAAAGAGAAGAACGAGTAAAATGTAACAACACCATAAATTTCCGCAACAGAAATCCCCGTTTTTTCAGAGACAATCTGTTGTACGTCCAGCGGAATATATCCGTATTCATTCTGGATGTCACTCAAAATCATCATAAGTGGGGTTTTTTCATTTGCGTATCTGTCACAGATTTCGCAAATTTTCTTTACGCCTGTATCACTGATATGCGCCATACAAGATTCCTCCTAAAAAGCTTTTTGCGTATGGTTTTTATAATAAAATTACAATAATCATACGCAATATATTGTATCATATATCAAACAAAAATCCAAGCATTTTTTTTAAAAAACACTTCTTTGTGACAAATCACCTGAAAAATTGACATTTTTTGTGTATAATGCCGACATCCAGCTTACTCGGCTACCTTTACGTCGGGGTGGTCTTTCGGAAGATTTTTTAAAAAGTGTAATACGAAGGGTGCCGATATGAAAAAAGCAAGCACATCCGCTATAGCCTGTGCGGACTGCACGCCGAAAAGCCCAAAAAGTTTCGTCAGTATCCACAAAATCGGTATAAATAATATTCCACTCCTGAGCATGGATAAAAAGGTTGCTTTTTTGTTTTCTCCTATGCTCTGGAAAAGCATATTGGAACAGATTGTCAACGGGTGGAAGAAAAGGGCTAAAAGCTGTAATTTAAGGCTTAACGTACCTATGGAAATCACCGTCGGGTCATCGCGGAAGATTCCTATTAAATGATTGGAAAACAGCAAACCAATCACAACAAACATACCGAGGAGCAGTTCGCCTGCCCCGAAGGTAAAATAAAATGCTCTTTTCACTCTCGAATATATTTTTGCTCCATAGTTAAAGGATGCCACGGGCTGAAAGCCCTGTCCGATACCAAGCCCTACGGCAAAGATAAAGAACGTAATTCTGTTTACAATGGACATTGCCGCCACTGCCGCATCGCCGCCTGCCTCGCCCGCTAAATTGTTTAGCGACATGGTAGCAATGCTACTAAGCCCCTGACGGCAAAGACTTGGAAATCCTGTTGCCATAATCTCAAATATCCCTTTGGGATTTTCTTTTGCAAACTGTAAGCTAAGCTTACTCAGGGTTTTTCCTCTTAAAAACATAGAAAGCAAAATCAAAAATCCTACAACCTGCGAAATGGCTGTAGAAAGCCCTGCACCCGCTATTCCCATATCCAAGCCGAATATCAGTATCGGGTCACATATTATATTCAAAATTCCGCCGATGGTAAGACCAATCATAGCAAAAAACGCTTTGCCCTCATACCTTAAAATGTTATTTAAGGCAAAGCTTGTCATGGTAAGCGGTGTCGCAATAAGGATATATACTCCGTATCCTTTTGCATATGGAAGAATGGTATCGGTACTGCCAAGCAGCCGCATAAGCGGTTCTATAAATATAAGACCTAAAACACCAATCAGTGTACCTACACAAAGGCATGCCATAATGCTTAAAGATGCAAAAACACTTGCGCTGTGCGCATCTTTCTGCCCTAACTTTCGCGCAATGATGCTTCCCGCACCGTGACCGAACATAAACCCGACTGCACCGCTGGCACTGTTGCCAAGTTCGCTTACAAAATATGTATCCGCCATATTATAGATATTTGTTACCAGCATACTGATCGTTGTGGGAATGCCCAAGGTAATGACAAGCTTCGGGATGGGCCAAGTGGTCATTTTTTCGTATTGATTGATTTCTTTGCTGTTTGTCATCTGTTCATCTCTTTTCATAGTTGTGTTTTTTATTTTACCACAACAGCTTTCTGCGGGCAAAGTTCCTGACAGCAATAGCATTTAATACAGTTTTCACGATGAATGACCGCCTTTTTATTCACAAGCTCCATCGTTTCTGCAGGGCAGCACCGCACACACTCTCCACAGCCGATGCATTTTTTCTCGATAATAACAGGCTTTCGTTCTTTTTTCAGGCGGGATGCGATTGTGCGGGGCAAAAGCTTTAAAAGACTCGCCGTTCTGCTCGCCTTCGGTCTTTTAAACCGATGGGTATACTTTGTGCGGTCAGCACCAATTATGGTAAGTTCCTCCACATTTTGCGGACAAAGACCCCTTTCGCGACTAATATCCACCGTAAGCACTTCCTCGGGGGCATACCCCATCATACTCGAACAAAGAAGGTCAAGCGCAAAGGGGTTTGCACTTGCGCATATCGCGCCGACCTTGCGAAGCGTTCCGCTTGCCGGTCCGTTTCCTTCCATGGCAACAATGGCATCAATAATGTTTACTTGCGGTGCATTTTGCATGCAAAGGTCCACAAGCATGGTGCAAAAATCGCGTTTATCGGGAAACTTTGCATGGTATTCCGCTTTTTTGGCACCGGGAATTGCGCCAAACAAATTTTTTACCGCTGCGGTCATATCACAAAGCATATGCGTTTTCATTCTGCCGATGCTGACGATGACATCTGCCTCTGCAAGCGGCTTAATAATCGAAAAGTTTCCGCACTCTACGGATGATGTATCGAGATTCAGCACAGCACCGCTTGCCTCTGCCGCCTTTTTCATCCCCGTGGTTTCATACAGCCGTTCCAAAAGCTTTGGATGGTACAGCCCGCCGGGGCTATCAGCAATCGTAACCCGTGCCCCGCGCGCTACGAAATAAGCCGCCGCCTGCTCCACAAGCTCTGGATGCGCCGTAACGCCCGCACCCGGTGCGCGCTTAGCAAGTAAGTTCGGTTTTATAACTACATTTTTCCCTGTCCAATCCGCCGCAAAGCCGTTATCGGCAAGGATATTCTCAAGCATTGGCAAAAATGCTTCTCTTATGTTCTCCTGTCTGTAATTTTTGCAAGGGGTAAGATATACGCGATTTGTAAGCTTGATTTCCCGTTTCATCATTCTCCATCCTTTCCGCCCCGCCACCATTTTTGTTTGGCTAGGGTACTGATATCGGCAAGATGGCTGTTATCGCCATCCACTATAACCTCTGCATGTTCGCCCTCCACTTCGAGAACCGTGACGGATGCATTATCGCACCATTTCTCGCCCGGCATTTTAGAAAGCGGAATGCCGCGCACCCGACAGAGAAGCACCTTAATTGCTGTGCCGTGAGTTGCAACCAGAACATTTTTTCCTTCGTTTTCGTCGGCGATATCCATGACAGCCGTATAAATTCTATCTTGAAAATCCGTCATTCGTTCCCCGCCGGGCATTTCCAGAAGATGGGGTCTTTCGAGCCAATGCCCGTAACTTTCGGCAAAACGGACGGGCAAATCGTCCCACGGGACATCCTCCCACGCGCCGCCGTGAATTTCACGAAGCGCAGAACGGGTTTGTACCGGAATACCTTTTTCGCGTGCCACAATTTCGGCGGTTTCGCGCGTCCGCTTTAAATCGCTGGAATATGCTGCATCCAGATGTATATCCCGAAAATATGCAGGCAGTCTGCCGATTTGCAACCTGCCGTTTTCTGTTAAATCCGAATCATACCAACCGTGGAAATTTCGTTCCACATTCCCGCGCGCCTCTCCATGGCGCACAATGTATAAGGTCGTCATACGCTCCCCCCTATAAAGCAAGGCGGATGTGGTTTCGCATCCGCCTGTAGTTTATTTGTTTCTCAATATTTGTAATACATGTTCAAACGCTTCGGGACGCGGTGCAAAAAATGTCATTTCCTGCTCCGTCACAGGATGGATGAAACCAATTTCTCCGGCATGAAGAAGCTGTCCGGAAAGCTGAAAGGCTTCTTTTTTCACCCCGTAGGTCTTATCCCCTACAATCGGATGCCCGATATGCCGCATATGTACACGGATTTGATGGGTGCGCCCCGTTTGCAGTTTGCACTGCACGAGCGTATATTGCCCAAAACGTTCCACCACCGAAAAGTGGGTTACCGCCCCGCGCCCGCCGTTTTTGGTTACAGCCATTTTCTTGCGGTCATGCACATCCCGTGCAAGAGGGGCATCGATTGTCCCTTCGTCCTCTTTGACATTCCCGTGCACTAAGGCAAAATACTTTCGGGAAAGTGTGCGGGTTTTAAGCTGCTGGGACAAATGCTGATGGGCATGGTCCCCTTTTGCCACAATCAAAAGCCCCGTAGTGTCCTTATCAATTCGGTGGACAATACCCGGACGCATTACGCCTCCAATAGCAGAAAGCGCATCTCCGCAGTGGTGCAAAAGCGCATTTACAAGCGTATCCTCATAGTTTCCTGCCGCCGGATGCACAACCATTCCTGCAGGCTTATTGATAACCAGAACACTTTTATCCTCAAACACAATGTCTAGCGGGATATCCTGCGCCACCGTTTCCAAAGGCTTTGGAGGCGGTACAGATACCTCTACGGTATCCCCTGCCCGAAGTTTATATCCGGGGCGAACCTGTTTGCCCGAAACCGTAACGTGCCCGCTTTCAATCAGCTGCTGTACATAGGCACGGCTCAGCTCCGTATGCACGCCCGCCACAGCCTTATCAATTCTTTCCCCTACAAACGCTTCATATTCCATTACTCAAAATCCGTACTTCTGAAAACATATATACAAAACAGTGCCGCTCCGATAACAACGCAGATATCTGCCACATTAAATATCGGAAAATCAATAAATCGCGCATCTAAAAAGTCAACCACGTGTCCCAGCGCAACTCTGTCCACAAGATTACCGAGTGCGCCGGAAATAATGAGCGATACCGCTATGCCAAATATTTTGCTTTTTGGCTTTTTCACGATGATAAACGCGACAAGTGCCCCGATTATAAGGAGCGTGGTGATAATTAAAAACGGGACCTTGCCGCTTAAAATACTAAATGCCGCGCCATCATTCGTTTTAAAAGTTATATGAAAAATATTTTCAATCACCGGTATGCTTTGTCCCAATCTCATGCTTGCGGCGATAAAGTGCTTGGAGAGCCTATCCGCCACAAACGTACCTACCCCCATCAAAACAGGAAGCCAAAGCATCGTTTTTTCTTCTCCTACTCTTTAATAATTTCGGCGCAGCGACTGCAAAGAGTGGGATGCGCCGCATCCTGTCCCACGCTCGTGCTGTAAAGCCAGCATCTTTCACACTTTTCACCCTCAGGTGCTGTAATTTCTACAGCAAGACCTTCCGTTTCGCCTACATACGCGCCTTCTTTAGCCGCACCTTCTTTTACGCTGACGGAAGAAACGATAAAGAGCGTCGAAAGTGTATCCCCGAAGGTATCGAGGAATGCTTTTAGTTCGGGAGAAACGTACAGCACCACGCCTGCGCCGACAGAGTTACCGATTTTCTTCTCTGCGCGGGCATTTTCAAGCGCTTTTGATACGTCCGCACGTACACCCATAAAGCGATCCCATTTTTCCGCAAAAGCCGCATCTGCATATGCTTCCGCCTTCGGCATATCGTTATACAAAACGCTTCTCGCATCGTCACCCTCTTTATGCGGCATGTGCTGCCAGATTTCTTCAGAGGTGTAAACGAGAACAGGTGCAAGCAGTCTTACAATCGCATCGAGCACTGCATGCATTACCGTCTGCGCGGCACGGCGTGCAGGACTTTCTGCCTTTTCAACATAAAGACGGTCTTTGATAATATCCAGATAGAAGTTACTCATATCTACAACACAGAAATTATGAATTGCATGATAGATAAGGTGGAATTCATAATTTTCATATGCCGCAAGCACCTTTTCGGTCATCTGCCCGAGGCGCATCATTGCCCATGTATCCAATTCATTCATTTCCGAAACGGGAACAGTGTCCTTTTTCGGGTCAAAATCATGAATGTTACCAAGGATGTAACGGGCAGTATTACGAATTTTTCTGTATACCTCGGAAAGCTGCTTTAAGATATCCTTGGAAATACGCATGTCGGTCTTAAAGTCTGCCGAAACCACCCAAAGGCGCAAAATATCAGCACCGAAGTCCTTAATAATATCCTGCGGGCTTACGCCGTTGCCCTTGGACTTGGACATTTTTTGTCCGTCAGAGTCCACAATCATGCCATGGGTGATAACCGCTTTATACGGTGCTTCCCCGCGGGCAGCAATAGAGGTCAGAAGCGAGGACTGGAACCAGCCTCTATACTGGTCGTTTCCTTCCAGATACAAATCTGCCGGGAAACGCAAACCTTCTTTTACATCCAAAACGCCGGCATGGCTCGAACCGGAGTCAAACCAAACGTCCATAATATCCTTTTCTTTGGTAAATTCGGTGCAGCCGCATTTGCAGGCTGTGCCTTTGGGCAGAATATCCGCCGCATCCACCTCATACCATGCGCCGCTTCCCTTTTCCTTAAAGAGCGCAACTACGGCGCTGATGGACGCATCTGTAATTAAAGCCTCGCCGCAATCCTTACAATAGAAAATCGGGATCGGTACGCCCCACGTTCTCTGGCGGGAAATACACCAATCTGTTCTGTCCATTACCATGCTGGTAATGCGTTCTTCGCCCCACTTCGGAATCCAGCGTACCTTGCGGATCGCCTCTGCCGCCGCTTCCTTAATGCTGTCTACCGATGCAAACCACTGCTCCGTTGCGCGGAATACAATAGGTTCATGGCAGCGCCAGCAATGGGGATATTGGTGAATAATTTCTTCAATCGCATATAAAGCGTTCTTTTCCGTAAGCTTTGCTTCAATTGCCGGATTTGCCTTGGAATAATGCAGCCCTGCAAATTCACCGGCAAGGTCATTTAAGTAGCCCTTGCTGTCAACGGGTACTAAAATCGGAATTTCTTTATAGGGACGGCATGCCACATAGTCCTCGGCACCGTGACCGGGTGCCGTGTGAACACAGCCTGTACCTGCATCCAGCGTTACATGGTCACCCACGATAACGAGGGAGGTTCTGTCCATAAACGGATGCTGGCACTTTATATATTCCAGCTCGCTTCCGCGAAATTCTGCAATTTTCTCGTATTCCGTAATCCCGCCGACACGCATTACATTATCGACAAGTTCTTCTGCAATTACGTATACCTCTTCCCCTGCCCGTACTAAGCTGTACATAAAATCAGGGTTTACGGCGATGGCAACGTTGCCGGGAAGTGTCCATGTAGTCGTCGTCCAGATTACTACATATACCGGCTCTTTAACATCGGCAAAAAGCCCCTTGTCATCCGCGACACGGAACTTAACATAGATAGAGTTCGTCTTATCCTCTTCGTACTCAATTTCAGCTTCTGCCAATGCAGTTTCACAGTCCGGACACCAGTAAATCGGCTTCAGACCTTTATAAATATAGCCCTTCTTCGCCATTTCACCGAAAATCTCAATTTGTTTTGCTTCAAATTCCGGTGCAAGCGTCAGATAGGAATTATCATAATCTCCCAAAGAGCCAAGACGTTTAATCTGATTCTTTTGGTTTTCTACATACCCGAGGGCAAATTTCTTACATTCTTCACGAAATGCCGATACAGAAACCTCGCTCCGGTTAATACCGAGCTTTTGAATCGCCTGCCGTTCAATAGGCAGTCCGTGCGTATCCCAACCATGAATATAAGGTGCGCGATACCCACTCATGTTCTTATAGCGAACAATAATATCCTTCAGCGTTTTATTCAGCGCATGCCCCATGTGCATATCACCGTTTGCATACGGCGGTCCGTCATGCAAAACAAACAGCGGCTTGTCGGCATTTTTCTCCATAAGTCCGCCGTATAAATCATTTTCTTCCCACTTTTTCAGTGTTTCCGGCTCCCTTGTGGGCAGATTACCTCGCATCGGGAACTCGGTTTCGGGCAAATTCAGTGTTTTGCCATAATCCATTGGTTTTCAATCCTTTCCGGTTTAGTTCTCTGTTTCTTCCGCTTGGGGCGGTACCAAAGGCGCTGCCACCTGTGTCGCTTCCATCGGAGAAGGTGCAGGTATATCCGGCACCACAACGGGAGGCACATACGAAGAATTTGCTTCTCCTGCTTCCTGTGCCACCATTCCGTTTAATATTTCTATCTGTGTACGAAGCTGCGAAATATTTCGTGCAGCAAACACACTGATATTACGTTTTAAATCCAGTTCACGTTGTGCGAGGGACTGTACGCTCGCTTCCGCTTCCTTTACAATATAGGCAGCCTTGTCCTCTGCCTCTTTCACAATATTTTGTGCTTTTTCCTGTGCAGCACGTATGGCGGCGTCACTGCTGGTCTGCGCTAAAAGAAGGGCGTTTTGCAGTGCATCCTCCATCGTTTTATATTTATCTACCAACCCCTGCAACATCTGGAGCTTATCCTTGTTTGCAATGTTTTCTTTGTAAAGCGTTTCGTAATCAGCGGTCAATTCATTAAAGACCTCTTCGACATCCTCACGCTTATACCCACCCATAAAGGCACTGCCAAATTCTATTTTTTCCAGTTCAAGCGGCGTAAACATACAGCGCGTCACATCCTTCTTTTGTGATTTATTTGTTTTTTCGGACTATAGTGTCCAAGGGAAAAAGCCCTTATTCTTCAGTTCATCGCGTACATCGCCGGCGATGCTGACATTATAAGGTGCAATAAGGAAAATACCGCCGGATACCTTCTGGATATTTCCTTCCAGGGCATACACAACACCGCTTACAAAGTCAAGCACCTTAATAGCGTCTTCCTTTGTAAGGTCTTCTAAGTTTACTACAACAGCCTTCTTCCCCTTAAGGCGATCTGCAATCTCACTTGCATCCTCATAACTTGCCGGCTGCAACACCGCAACTTCAAGCTGCGTTGTCGCCGTCATGCTGACAACACGTCCGCCACCGGAAGAAGCAGATGCCTTACTACGCATGACGCCCAGAGGCTTTAAATCCGCCTTCGGTTTTTCAACCTCTTCCTCAATTTCGAATTCTTCGAATTCATCCTCTTCTCCGCCGAAAATCATTTCGCCAAGCTTCCCGAAAATCTTTGCCATCTTACTGATTACCTCCATTTTCTCTATATCCAAATATTGCACTGCCGATTCTTACAATATTTGCACCCTCTTCTATTGCGGCAACATAATCACCGCTCATTCCCATCGAAAGATATTGCATACGGCAGTTTTTAAATTCCTGCGCACCAAGTCTTTCGTAAAGCGCGCGCATTTTTTTAAATGCAAAACGCACAGCCGCTTCGTCCTTTGTATGGGGACCAATGGTCATAAGCCCTTCTATTTGCACATTTTCCCGCGCTTCATTTTCTAAAATTACGGGGAGTGCTTCTTCAAATCCCATGCCAAATTTACTTTCCTCACCGGATGCGTTAATTTCCAAAAGCACATGGGCACATATGCCGTGCTTTTGTGCCTGCCGCTGAATTTCGTCTAAAAGACGGGAAGAATCCGCAGCATGGATAAGCTTTGCCTTGTCAATAATATATTTAACCTTATTGGTTTGTAGGTGACCGATAAAATGCCACTCGGCACCGTGCACCGCTTCGTATTTTTCCGTAAGCTCCTGTACCCGGTTTTCACCGATATGGGAAAGCCCCGCATCAATTGCCTCTTGTATACGCGCCGGCTCTACGGTTTTCGTTGCACCCAGAAGAATAATATCCTCCCGCTTTCTGCCTACGCTTGCCGCCGCTTTCTCTATCTGTATTTGCACTGTTTCCAGATTGTGCCGAATATCCAACGCAAATGCCTCCTCAATATACAACGGTGTCATAAAGCCGCAATGTGGTGTTTTCACCCTCGCGGATAATGGCATATTCCTCGCCCGCAAAAGCAACTTCTACCGTGCGGAACACCTGCTCGGTAATGGTCTGTACATACACGCCCTGTTTCCCGTCCTTCTCTGCAATTGCCTCTCGCGGCACGCGAAGCCCTTCATATCGGGAAATGATTATATCTGCCGTTACTTTTCTGCACTGCATAAGCCCTGCGGGTGTACGATTAGAAGAAACAACAACAACGCATTGTCCATCCTCTTCCGCAGAAATTTCTGCAATTTTTGCTTTTTCTGTTACACCGCCGCAATCGTGAAACCGAAGTGTTACAGCTTGTCCCGCATTAAGCGTTGCCGCCTTTTCTGCCGAAACAGTGCATGCACCCTTCCAAACCGTATTATACAAAACCTTACAGCCGCCGTAGCTGCCTATACTCTGGGTAATCTCCGCAAGGCGGGCAGGTGTCATCCCTTCCGCTTTTTCGACGGACATTATTTCTTCCAAACCGTCCGTCTGCAAAAGAAGCGTTCCCGCTTCAGGGCTGTAAATTTCCTTTACGCTGTTTCCAATCCCGGCTTCCAGTACGCGCCGGCGTTCCTCTAAAAGTCCGATTAAATTCTCTTTTTCACCACTTGCGGCACTTTTTTCGTCTTTCGCTATTAAAAGTGCATCCTTAAGTGTGGTTACTTTCTCCATGTTACCATGTTCTGCCGCAGCGGTAATCTGCCTGGATAATGCCGTAATTTGCTCATCTGTACGGATGGTTTCCGTATAGCCTGCATCACTGCGTCGACTTTTCAGGTTCTGAATTCTGTCCTGAATTCGAAGGTATTCATGGAGTGCACCCTCATCTGTATCTGCAGAAAGCACCGCACCGATGCGTGCCCCCTTTGAAACTCGTTCTCCATCTGCCACAGTGGGACGTAAAACGCCGTCTCCGGCACCATCAATCACAACTTCATCTTTAAAAAGGTACAGCGTCGCTCCAAAGGAATCCTCAAGCGTCCCATATTGCACCATCTCGGAGGTTGTTCTGCCGATAAGAAAAGAAACCAGATTCCAGACAATAAAAACAATTGCGGCAGCCGCCACCAGTATTTTTATGTTTTTCTTCATGGTGTTTCTCCCTCTCCGCCTCCGGTTTCTTCCAGAAATCTTGCAATACATTCTTCGACTAAAACCGCTGTGTCCTTTTGCGCATCCAGCCAAACGATGGCGGAATTTGCGCGAAACCACGTCATCTGCCGTTTGGCAAGGCGGCGCGTATTGCGTTTTAAAAGCTCTACCGCTTCCGCCATTGTGGCTCTTCCTTCAAGATACCAAATAAGCTCTTTGTATCCTACGCCTTGCAAAGCAGTCCTCTTTTTCCCCCGAAGTCGGGCATACACCTTTTCTACTTCCGGAAGAAGTCCTGCCGCAAGCATCGCGTCTACACGCCTATTTATTCTATTATACAAAATTTCTCGCGGGAGTTCAAGAGCAAATACAAAATAATCGTAAATTTTTTCCGATTTTTTTTGCAAATGTGCACTTTTTGTTTCTCCCGTGGTGTAATAAATCTCAAGAGCACGCAAAATCCGTCGTTTTTCATTCTTGTGCAGACGCGCTGCAGCCTCCGGATCCAGACGTGAAAGGTCCGCAAATACAGCATCTGCGCCCCGTTCTTCCCATTCCTTTTCAAGACGGCTGCGCACCGCGGGGTCAAAGGAATTTTCAGAAAGCGGACGATTTTCCATCACCGTATCTATATACAGTCCCGTCCCGCCTGCCAAAATCGGCACCTTGCCGCGGGCGTGAACATCATGAATTGCCGCATGCGCAAGTCTTACAAATTGTTCCAGAGAAAAATCGGTATCCGGTGAAACCACATCCAGAAGATGATGGGGCACTCCCGCCATTTCGGCTTCGTCCGGCTTTGCTGTTCCAATATTCATTTCCGTATAGACCTGCATGGAATCTGCAGAAATAACCTCACCGTCAATTTTTTTTGCAATTTCAATAGCCAGTGCTGTTTTTCCCGATGCCGTAGGCCCTGCAATGACCAAAAGTGGAATCATATTCGGCTCCCTTTTATTTTTTTGCAAACGCGGTCGCTGCCACTGTCGCAACCTCAATTCTGTCCGCCCCTGCTGTCTTTAAAATACGGGCGCAAACATCAAGTGTTGTTCCCGTTGTAATTACATCGTCAAGAAGTAAAATTTTCTTTCCCGCCACATCTGCATCTTTTTGCAGTGCATATACGCCCTTCGGTGCCTTTTGGCGTTCCCTTCCCCCACGCTTCGATTGCGGCATAGTATGTTTTGTTTTTCGAAGCGTTGGCTTTACAGGCACATGCATGATTTCCCCCAAAGCCCGCGCCAAAAGCTCCGCCTGATTATATCCGCGCATACCGCGCCGTATAAAATGCATGGGCACAAACGTAATCATATCCGGTCTTTGCCCTTCCAGCTCCCGTATTTTCAGAAGCATATAGGTCGCAAAAGTTTTTGCGCTTGCCCGTCTGTTTCCAAATTTAAAACGCAAAATCGCACTTCGCACCTTGTCCTTATACACAAACGGAACATAGGCGCTTTCAAACGCGCGCTTTCTTTTTCGACAGCGTGTACAAAGAAGGTCCCCAAACACCGTATCCAGCGGCATCCCGCACACACGGCAGGCACGGGTGTTGTGTGGAAGATCCTCTATGCAATTATCGCAAACCGCAAAACGGTCATTTTCCACAACTGCACTGCAGAACACGCACTTAGGCGGATATATAAGCCGAAGCAGCCACCGCATCACGGCTCCATCCCCCGTATCTTTGCACAAAGTCCCGAATAGCGTTCCACCTGCTTGTTATTGGCAATCATAGTATGCATAACGCCTTCTCTGCCAACTAACACCACAAGCTTTTTCGCACGGGTAACTGCCGTATATAAAAGGTTTCTGCACATAAGCTGCGGTGCGCAAGGGAACATGGGTATGACAACTGCATCAAACTCACTGCCCTGACTTTTATGTACCGTAACAGCATACGCCATTTCAAGCTCTTCAAGCTGATTAAAATCATAACGGACAAGCCGTTCTTCATCAAAAAGCACTTCCAGATATTGCCCTTTAAGATTGATGCTGTATATACTGCCCACATCGCCGTTGAAAACGCCGTTGCCGCTTTCATCACTATCCGGCACACGCCAGCTTATATCATAATTATTTCGCACCTGCATAACCTTGTCGCCCTCGCGAAATGCCCAGTCCCCGATTGTCTTTTCCTGCTTGTCGGGACGGGGCGGGTTTAAACGCGCCTGCAATGCGCGATTCAGTGCATTTACCCCAAGCGCCGATTTTCTGGACGGACAAATAACCTGAATTTGTTTTAGTGGGTCAAACCCGTATGCATTTGGAAGCCGTGCGGCACATACATCACAGATGGTTTTTAGGATGCTCTCACCGTCTTCCCTGTGCATGAGAAAAAAGTCCTTATCTTTTTGATTGACCGTAGGTGCTTCACCCGCATTAATTTTATGGGCACCTACCACAATCATGCTTTCTGCCGCCTGCCGGTAAATATCCGTAAGCCTGCAGGCAGGTATCGCTTCACTTCGAAGGATGTCACGCAGTACATCCCCTGCCCCTACGCTTGTCAGCTGGTCGGCATCTCCGACCATAATGAGCCGCGCCCCCGGCTTCATGGCTTTTAAAAGTGCATACATAAGAAGCACATCCACCATGCTCATCTCGTCAACAATAATAACATCTTCATCAAGAGGATACTCTTCATTTCTTCCAAAAACCTGCCTGTCATCATCCCCCGTGAAGTTTAGTTCCAAAAGACGATGGATGGTTTTCGCCTCCATACCGCAGGTTTCTGCCATACGCTTTGCCGCCCGTCCTGTGGGAGCACAAAGCGCCACAGCGGCATCCGCCGCCGTCATAATTTCAATAATAGCGTTAATAACAGTGGTTTTTCCTGTTCCGGGGCCGCCGGTTATCACGGATGCCCCGTTTTGCATTACCATGTAGCAAGCCTCACGCTGTCTTTCGGAAAGCGTAATGCCCGCCCGCCGCTCTGCCGCGGTAACTGCCGCTTCCATGGAAATGCCAAGCCCCGTCTGCCCTGTACGCATCACCGTATACAATCTTCGGGCAATTCCCATTTCCGCATGAAAAAATGCAGGTAAATAAATATTTTCTCCTTCTGCTTTGCTTTCTCTGAGCAGTATCCCCTCAAGTAGCATGCCTGTTATGGCATTCTCCACAGGCGCAATCTCTGCACCAAGTATCGCAGTCGCCTGCTCTACAAGAATGTCTTTCGGCAAATAGGTATGCCCATTTGCCGCGCACTCCGAAAGCACATATCTAACGCCGTTTTTAAGCCGTTCGGCATCACAAGGGGCAACGCCCATCTGCATGGCAATCTTATCGGCTGTTTTAAAGCCGATACCATCCACCTCGCACAAAACATACGGATTTTTCTCTATTGCGCTTACTGCGCCGGGTCCGAATTTTTTAAAAACCCGCACTGCAAAATTCGCGGTTACGCCATATGGCTGCAGGAACATGACAACGCTTTGTACCGCCTGCTTTTCCATAAGCGACGCTTGCATTTCTTCTGCCTTTTTGCGGCTTATTCCTTTGATTTTAGAGAGTGTTTCCGGGTCATCACGAATAACCTCCAGGGCTTTCTCCCCGAATTTAGCAACAATTTTCTGCGCGGTTGCAGGTCCTATGCCCTTAATGATGCCGGAGGACAAGTACTGGAGAATCTGCACTTCACCCGTGGGCAAAATTTTCTCGCAGATTTCCACGCGAAACTGTTCGCCGTATTCGGCATGGGTTGTCCACTTTCCTGTAAGCCGCACCCCTTCTCCGGGTGCGATACCGGGCATAATCCCCACAGCAGTAGAAAAAACCCCTTCCACGTCAATATCGCAAACGGTATAACCGTTTGCGATATTCTGATAAATTATCTCCTGTACAATTCCTTCTATGACGAGAAGCTCCGCCATAAAACCCCTCTCTCTATTCTTTTCTGAGAACGCCATACCGTCGGCACAGCGCATTAACATATGTATTTTCGCCACCCCGTATATACACACGAGCGTTTTTAAAATACTGCTCCGACAGCCGTTTCGCCATCGCAACCGTATTCTCAATATTTTCCGCTTTTTCATCTCCGGCAATAATAATTTCTACGCTGCCGCCCGCCGGCACGCCCATCGCTCGAAGCAAGAGAATCGCCACCAGCGCCAGACACACCGTGATGAGAAGCGGGACTATATACTGCGTCAGCATACTACTCGCCTCCTGCTTTTATAGTATGCAAACGCTCCCTCTTATGTGTATTTACCCGAGAATTTCTTTTTTAAGTTTCTCCGCCATGTCCGTCTTCTCCCACGGATAGCTTTCATTCCCGAAATGTCCGTATGCCGCCGTTTGGGCATAAATCGGCCGCAGGAGTCCAAGCGTTGCAATCATGCCGTCGGGACGAAGGTCGAAAAGCTTTTCCACAGCCTCTGCGAGCTTTTCTTCGGAAACCTTGCCTGTGCCAAAGGTATCGACGCGAAGCGATACAGGACGGGCAACACCGATAGCATATGCCGCCTGCAGCTCACATTTATCTGCAAGTCCTGCCGCTACAATATTTTTGGCAATGTAGCGCATCATATATGCTGCCGTTCTGTCCACTTTTGTGGCATCCTTACCGGAAAGTGCGCCGCCACCATGGCGGGCATAACCACCGTAGGTATCTACAATGATTTTACGGCCTGTAAGACCCGTATCTCCGTGGGGACCGCCGATAACAAATCGACCTGTGGGATTGATAAACACCTTTGTATTTTCATCCAGAAGGTCCGACGGAATGATGGGCAGAACCACCTTTTCGTATATTTCTTTTCGAAGTGTTTCAATGGTAACATCAGGGTCGTGCTGGGAAGAAATAACAACAGCTTCCACGCGTACCGGCTTATCTCCGTCATACTCCACGGTTACCTGACTTTTCCCGTCGGGACGAAGGTACGGGAGCGTGCCGTTTTTACGTACATCCGTAAGTTGCCGTGCCAGCGCATGCGCAAGCGAAATCGGCAACGGCATAAGTTCCTCGGTTTCGTTACAGGCATAGCCGAACATAAGCCCCTGATCCCCTGCGCCATGTTCTTCTCTGCCTTCTGCCTTTGCTTCATAGGAACGGTCAACCCCCATGGCAATATCCGGCGATTGTTCCCGAATGCAGTTTAAAACAGCGCAGGTTTCCGAGTCAAACCCGTATTCTGTTTTGTCGTACCCGATTTCCCGAATGGTGCGTCTTGCAATATCGGAAATATCTACATAACAGCTTGTGGTAATTTCCCCCATAACCATTACAAGTCCCGTCGTTGCCGTAACCTCACAAGCGACACGTGCCGCCGGGTCTTCTGCTAAAATGGCATCCAGAACGCTATCGGAAATTTTATCACAAAGCTTATCCGGATGTCCTTCCGTAACGGATTCCGATGTAAAATAATGTTTCATTCTAATCCTCTTCTTTCTTCTGTATCAAAAGTTAAAATAACTGTACAAACCATTTCACGATTTCCGTGCCGAAGGTCATGATGCAACCGGCACCGATTACACCGCCGATAATACTGGGAAGTGCAAAACGATAGCGCATATCGAGAAGCGCTGCACAGAGTGCCCCCGTCCACGCGCCCGTTCCCGGCAAGGGAATTGCCACAAACAGGAAAAGCCCCAACGCACTTCGCTTCATGATTTTTGCCTTGTTTTTCTCCGTCTTTCGTTCCATCCAACGGGCAAACCATCCCAGAATCCTTGTTTTTTTCAGGTAGGCAATAATGGGACGTGCCAGAAAAATAATCAGCGGTACGGGCAAGCAGTTTCCGATAACCGCACAAATAAACGTTGTTACCGCGTCCAGCCCCAGTAAAGCACCAAAAGGAATTGCGCCGCGCAGCTCTACCACAGGTACCATTGCCATCAATAAAACCTGTAGTTCGCGGGTAAAAATATCTAAAAATGTATCCATATGCCACCTCTTCTGTTTCTTCCTACTATTATACATTTTTTTTCATGGCTTGTCAACCATTTCCTGTGGAATTTATAAAGCCCCTGTGCATTACAAATAAACTTTTTATTAAAAATCAAAAAAGGGTTTCTTTTTTCTGCACAAACTGGTATAATATAGGAAGCATAATGCGTATCGCCACCATGGTTTTGGCGCTTACTTTATTTATAAAAGGAGAAAATTGTATGTTTTATATCGGTTGTCATCTGTCTGCTTCCCGCGGCTTTCTTGCCATGGGCATAGAAGCGCTTTCCATAAATGCAAACACGTTTCAGTTTTTTACGCGTAACCCCAGAGGCGGCAGCGCAAAAGCCCTCGACCCGGAGGATGCGACTGCTCTGATGGCACTTTGCCGTGAAAACAACTTCGGACCGCTTTTAGCCCATGCACCCTACACCTTAAATGCCTGCTCGGCAGATGAAAAAATCCGTAACTTTGCGTATCGCACCTTCTGCGATGACCTTGCGCGCATGGAACATCTCCCCGGAAACTTATATAACTTTCATCCCGGCAGTCACGTGGGACAAGGCATAGATGTAGGCATCCGTCAAATCACGGATACTTTAAACCGCGTTATCTCTCCCGACCAGAAAACTACAGTGCTTCTGGAAACCATGGCAGGCAAAGGCTCCGAGGTGGGAAGCCGCTTTGCGGAGCTTCGCCGCATTATCGATGGTGTACAACATGCGGAAAAACTTGGCGTATGTCTTGACACCTGCCATGTATACGATGCAGGATATGACATTGTGCATAATCTTGAAGGTGTTTTGGAAGAATTTGACCATGTTATAGGGCTTGGGCGACTGCGCGCCATTCATCTTAACGACAGCATGAATCCCTTTGAAAGCCACAAGGACCGCCACCAGAAAATCGGCGAAGGCGCGCTGGGGCTTGAAGCAATGACCCGTATTATTAATCACCCGTCCCTTCGTCATCTGCCATTTTATCTGGAAACGCCAAACGAGGTAGCGGGCTACGAAAAAGAAATTGCGCTTCTTAGGAGTGTGTATCATGATTGTTGACAAAAACAGTACCCTTCCCGCCTATCGACAGGTAAAAGACTATCTGGCAGAAGGGATTTTACAAAAAAAATGGGACGGCGAAATCCCTTCGGAACGACAGCTTTCCGAAATGGCAGGCGTAACCCGCATGACGGTGCGGCAAGCCGTCGGTGAGCTTGTAAATGAAGGACTTTTGTATCGTATAAAAGGCAAGGGCACCTTTGTTACAAAACCAAAATTTGAACAACATAACATCATGAGTTTTTCCGCGCTTTTGAAAAGCCGTGGTTTTCTTCCCCGCACCCGTCTTTTATGGTTTGACCCTTATTTCACGGACATGGCATCCATTTCCCCCGAATGGGCGGCACAAAGCCCGCGGTTTTATCGTCTAAGACGGCTTCGCTGTGCCGGAGATGACCCCGTGGGAATTGAAGAAGTGTTTCTTCCGTATGCCCTATGTCCCGAGCTTGAAAAGCATGACCTTACAGGCTCTCTCTATGAAATTCTTTTTTCATACGGTCATGTTGTTGCAGCGCAGGACGTCAGCATTACAGCCCGCCGTCCATCCGAGGAAGAAGCTTCGCTTTTCGGGATTCGGCGGGACACACCGCTTTTAGAGGTCGTAGGGAATAGCCTTAGCGAGGATAAAACACCGCTTTTTTATGCGCGGGATACATATCTTTCAGATCGTTTCTCCTATAAAGTCGGTATTTTAAACCGCACATAAAAACAAAAGCAGATTTTTCTTGCTTTTTGCAACAAAATCCTGTATACTATATAGAGAAAGGATGATGGATATGGCATTTGATAAAATTGCATTTGGCAAACGCCTGCGTTCCATTATGAAAGAACACGGGGATACGGTGTACACCCTTGCAGAACATTTAGGACTTAAAGCCAGTACGATTTCCCGTTATAATAACGGACAGTACGTTCCAAAAGCGCCGACGCTTGAAATGATTTGCCGCCATTATGCCGTAAATCCCAACTGGCTTATGGGTGAAAACGCCCCCAAAACGCTCTCTGTCACAAGTCACTCCGGTCGGGATATTCCTGTTTTAGGTGAAGTTGCGGCAGGTGTCCCAATTTGGGCTGAACAAAATTACGACGGGCACATTGTCGTAGATGCAGACGAGCATGTGGACTTTGCACTGCGTGTTCGGGGCGACAGTATGATGAACGCCCGCATTTATAATGGTGACCTCGTGTATGTTCGCCGGCAACCCCAAGTTGAAAACGGCGAAATTGCAGTTGTTTTGGTGGATAATGAAGCCACAGTAAAGCGTGTTTTTTATCATCCGGATAAGCTTGTTCTTCGTCCTGAAAATGATGCATATAAAGATATGGTCTACTATAAAGAAGATGCCCATGACCTTGCCGTGTTAGGAAAAGTTATTTTTGTAAAAGGACGGGTAGAATAGCTTTATTTTGCATATGATGGTAGATAAGGTGGTGATGTACCATGAAAATAGAAAAAGTAGGATACAACAAATTAAAGGTTACTGTTTCACGTGAGGACCTACTGCTTCATGGCTTAAGCTTTGAAAATTTTGCAGCAGATTCGCCGCGTGTGCAAGACTTTTTCTGGGATATTCTTCGGCGCGCAGAAACTGAAACAGATTTAGTCATGGCGGAAGGACACGTCGTTATCGAAGCCATGCCTTCAAAAAATGAAGGGCTTGTTATTTTTCTCACGAAACCGGATGAACAGTATACCCCCGGGCAAGTGCGGCTTCGTCGGGTACGTTACCGCGCCAAATCCCGGGATACCGATAAAGCGCGTAATTCCTCCCTCTGCTACCGCTTTGAAAACTTTGATGACCTTTGTGCTTTCGCGCATCGATGGCGGTATATGGGAGAAAGCAGTTCTTTATACGCCTTAGGAAACAATTACATCTTGCTGTTTTCTTTTGAAAAGCAAAGCTTCGATAAACGCTATGCCGAAGCACAAATTCTTGAGTTTGCCCGCCCGGAGCCGACGTTATCCGCGGCATATCTCGAAGAACATGCACACAAAATATGTGATGGTGATGCCATCGCCTCCATACTTAGATATTTTAAAGATTGAGGGATAAACATGTTAAAACAACCCGAAGCATTGGACGCTTTATACAGCGCTATCATTTCTTTGCAAACTGAAGAGGATTGCAAAAAGTTTTTAGAAGACCTCTGCACCATTCCGGAGCTGCATTCTCTGGCACAGCGTTGGAGTGTTGCGCAGCTTCTGCATGCAGGAAAAACTTTCAATGAGATTATGACGGAGGTAGGTGCCTCTTCTGCAACCATCTCCCGCGTAAACCGCAGCTTAGTTTATGGTAGCGGTGGATATAAAGATATGTTGGAAAAACAAAAATAAAAAGGTGCTTTTGACATCCGATATGTCAAAAGCTCTTTTTGTGCAAGGAGAAAAAAATGAGCAAATTATGGAAGCATTTTTCCACCATAACCCGCCACCGGCACATGGTTATTCGCCATTGCTTTCGCGCGGGTATCTTATGGCGTGGACTTATGCATGATCTTTCTAAATACAGCCCCACCGAATTTTGGGTTGGGGTAAAATATTACAAGGGGAATAAAAGCCCCAATGAAGGCGAACGGGAAACGTATGGTTTTTCCAAGGCGTGGATTCACCATAAAGGCAGAAACCGCCATCATTTTGAACATTGGACGGATTATGACCGTATTACCCGCATGATGTCACCTGTAAAAATGCCGCTTGTATTTGTAAAGGAAATGTTTTGTGACAGAGTTGCAGCAAGCAAAATCTATCAAGGGCAGAACTATACTTCCGCTCATCCGATTGAATATTTCCGCCGCGGAAAAGCAAACCGTGCCATTCATCCGGAAACCGCGGCACTCCTCGAAAGCTGGCTCATCCTTCTTTCGGAAGAAGGCGAGGATGTGGCATTTCGCGCAATTAAAAACTGTAAGATCTATTAAATTTACTTTATGGAGGTACGATCATGTCTACACTTTTTGAAAAAGCAACCCCTGAAGAAGTTGGAATTTTTTCAAAAGATGTACGTAAGCTGATTCAATCCTTTTCTGATAACGGACTATATATGCACAGTCTGCTGATTATCCGAAACGGAAAGCTTATCACGGAAGGCTATTATGCGCCGTTTACAAGGGACACAAAGCATCGTCTGTATTCTTCCTCGAAAACCTTTGTTTCCGGTGCAATCGGTCTCCTTTGCGACGAAGGGAAAATCACTCTTGAGGACAAGGTACATACCTTTTTTCCGGAATTTCCTGCGGAGGAACTACACCCCTATATTAAGGAGGCAACCGTGCGGGATCTTCTTATGATGGCTTCCCCACACACGACTACATACTCTATTCTTCCCGGAAAGCAGTATTCAAAAAATTGGGTGGAATCCTTTTTTCAAGCTCCGCCGCTCAGACCTTCCGGAACAGTTTTCCTATACGACACCTCTTCTTCTTTCATTCTCGATGTTATTGTAGAACGCGTTACCGGCAAGCCCTTTCTGGACTATATGAAGGATAAAATGCTGCGTGAGCTGGGCTTTTCCGAGGATGCATGGTGCGTAAAATCCCCTGACGGCTATTCCTGGGGCGGCAGCGGTGTTATATGTACCCCGCTTGATTTTGCCACATTTGCCTTTGTTTTGCTCCGCGACGGGCGCGTTCGAGGGAAGCAGTATATTTCCGAAGCGTATGTAAAAGCTGCCACCTCCTGCCAAATTCCGAATGATGTTTTCGGCAACGGTGGCGAGTGGCGTACCAGCGGATATGGCTATCAAATATGGCGTACCATCGGAAACGGATTTCTCTTTTCCGGCATGGGCTCGCAGCTTGCCTATTGTCTCCCTGACAAGGACCTTTTAATGGTCTGCACTGCCGATACCCAAGGCAACGCGAGCGCAGCGCAGCTTATTGTTTCTGCAATGTACAACTGCATTGCCGCAAACGCAGCCGACAATCCTCTCCCTGAAAATCCTGCCGAAAATGCTGCGCTTGAAGAGACCTTGTCTTCTTTGACACTCTATAAAACAAACGGTGCTGCGCATAGTCCCATGGAGAAAAAAATCAATGGAGTTACATACGCACTGGCGGAAAATCCCTTGGGCTTTAAAACTGTCCGCTTTACCTTTAGCGGCGATACCGGAACCCTTCACTATGAAAATGCCCGCGGTAAAAAGGAAATTCATTTTGGGCTCGGGGAATATCTGGAAGGTCACTTCCCGGAAACCCATTACAGCGGCGAAACCATCGGCACACCGAAAGGAAGCGGGTATCGCTGTCTCGCAATTGGTACTTGGCAGGCAGAGCACCAGCTCCTTCTTCGCGTGAATATTGTGGACGATTATTTTGGAAACCTGGGCATAACCTTTGGCTTCAAGGGAAACCAAATCGGTCTTACCGCTTTAAAATCTGCTGAGGCCTTTTTGGATGACTATACGGGGCTTGCCGGTGGTGAAGCTATTTTATAATTTGAATTACAAAAAACGCAAAACCAAGGAACAGGGAATGAAAACTGTTCCTTGGTTTTTTTGGATACAAAAAGTCCCGAAAGGATTTTCCTTTCGGGACCTTATGTTTGCTTTAAATGTAATTACACGAGCTCGATAATTGCCATAGGGGCTGCGTCACCGCGTCTTACACCAGCCTTAATGATTCTGGTGTAACCACCGTTTCTTTCTGTATATTTCGGTGCGATTTCCGCAAACAGCTTATAAGACACGTCTTTCTTGGTAACATAGCTCATGACCTGACGTCTTGCATGCAGAGTGTTCTGCTTGCCCAGCGTAATCATTTTTTCGACAATGGGGCGAATTTCTTTCGCACGTGTTTCCGTTGTCATCATCTTACCATTTTCAAGAAAAGCTGTAACCATGCCTCTCAGCATTGCTCTACGTTGATCGGTCGGTCTTCCTAACTTTCTCATACTGAACTCTCCTTTCGCAAAACTTGGTACTGTCGCCGTTTGTACAGCCTTCCGGTTAGTCTTCTACCGGTGCCAGGGTCAGACCCAGGCTCAGCAGCTTGTTGATGACCTCTTCCAAAGACTTGCGACCGAGGTTTCTGACGTTCATCATATCCTCTTCCGTTTTCTGAATAAGGTCTTCTACGTTATTGATACCTGCGCGCTTTAAGCAATTGTAGGAACGGACAGACAAATCCAGTTCTTCAATTGTCATTTCAAGCACCTTTTCCTTCTTCGTTTCTTCCTTTTCCACCATAATCGAAACATCACGTGTTCCTTCGGCAAGGTCGATAAAGAGGTTTAAGTGTTCATTGTAAATCTTTGCGCCCAGGCTGACTGCTTCATTCGGTGTCAGCGTTCCGTTTGTCCAAATTTCCAGTGTAAGCTTATCGTAGTCAGTCACCTGTCCTACACGGGTGTTTTCAACATTGAAATTCACCTTCGGTACAGGTGTGTAAATCGAGTCTACCGGAATAAGTCCAATCACCGGCTGACTGATTTGCTTGTTGCGCTCGGCAGATACATAGCCTCTACCCTTATTGATTGTGATTTCCATATACAGCTTTGCATCTTCATTCAAAGTCGCAATATGAAGGTCAGGATTGAAAATTTCTACATTCGCATCCGCCTTGATATCCCCTGCTGTAATCTCACAGGGACCCTTTGCATCGATGTAAACCGTTTCCGGTCCATCAGAATGAAGCTTTACGATAAGCTGCTTAATATTCAGCACAATCTCTGTCACATCTTCCTTAACGCCGGGCACACTTGAAAATTCATGCAGCACCCCGTCAATCTTAATGGACGTAACAGCAGAACCGGGCAAAGAAGACAACATAATCCTGCGCATGGAGTTTCCGAGGGTTGTACCGTAACCTCTTTCAAGCGGCTCTAAAATAAACTTCCCGTAATATTTGTCTTCCGCAGATCCAATACATTCCACTCTCGGCTTCTCGATTTCTATCATGATAAAATACCCCCTTCTGAATTTGTTGTAAACTGCGAGGGTTAAGCTTATTTCGAGTACAACTCGACGATAAGCGTTTCCTGAATGGGCAGATCAATATCCTCACGGGCAGCCAAAGTGACAACCTTAGCAACATTGTTCTCGCGATCGAGTTCAAGCCACTTCGGAATTACTCTGGATTCCGTATTTTCCAGAACTGCCTTGATTTTCGGAGAGCTCTTGCTCTTATCACAAATTGCGACTACATCGCCTTCCTTAACGAGGAAAGAAGGAATGTTAACACGACGGCCGTTTACGGTAAAATGACCATGTGTTACGAGCTGACGTGCTTCCGGACGGGAAAGTGCAAAGCCCAGACGGTAAACAACATTATCAAGACGGCTTTCCAGAATCTGCAACAGATTTTCACCTGTTACGCCGTGCTTCTTGCTCGCCATTTCATAATACTTTGCAAACTGGCTTTCCAAAACGCCGTAATATCTCTTTGCTTTCTGTTTTTCACGAAGCTGTATACCGTATTCGGACTGCTTCTTGCGACCCTGGCCATGCTGGCCGGGTGCGTAGCTTCTTCTTCCAACTGCACATTTATCTGTGTAGCAGCGATCACCCTTGAGGAACAGCTTCATGCCTTCTCTGCGGCACATTCTGCATACAGAACCTGTATATCTGGCCATATTATTTCACCTCCAAATCAAACTCTTCTACGCTTCGGCGGACGGCAACCGTTATGGGGAATCGGTGTTACGTCCTTAATCATGCTGACTTCAAGCCCTGCAGCCTGCAGTGCACGAATGGCAGCTTCGCGTCCCGCACCGGGACCCTTTACATAGACGTCAACGGTCTTAAGTCCATGCTCCATAGCAGCCTTAGCGGCAGTTTCCGCTGCTGTCTGTGCAGCAAACGGAGTGCTCTTTCTGGAGCCGCGGAATCCAAGACCGCCGGCGCTCGCCCAACTGAGTGCGTTTCCTGCCGTATCCGTAATGGTTACAATTGTATTGTTAAAAGACGAACGAATATGTGCGGCGCCGCGTTCAATATTTTTACGTTCACGCTTTTTTCTGGTCGTTCTCTTTACAGCTGTTTTCGCCATTTGACCTTACCTCCTACTTCTTCTTATTTGCGATTGTGCGCTTGGGTCCTTTCCGTGTGCGCGCGTTTGTCTTTGTTCTCTGTCCGCGAACGGGCAGACCTTTTCTATGTCTTGTACCCCGATAGCATCCGATTTCTACCAAACGCTTAATGTCAAGCGCCACGCTGCGACGGAGGTCACCCTCAACCTTATAGTTTTTATCTATAATGTCTCTGAGCTTAATTACCTCTTCTTCGGTCAGGTCTTTGACGCGTGTATCAGGATTGATGCCTGTTTCCTCCAGGATTTTAACTGCACTTGTTCTGCCTATACCGAAAATGTAGGTGAGTCCGATTTCGACTCTCTTCTCTCTCGGCAAGTCAACGCCGGCAATTCTGGCCATACTTACACCTCCTATTTCTTAACCTTGTTTTTGCTTATGCTTCGGATTTTCGCAGATTACCATAACTTTACCTTTTCTCTTGATAATCTTGCACTTTTCACAAATCTGTTTTACTGAGGGTCTGACCTTCATATCGATACCTCCTCTATTACTTTGCTCTCCAAATTATCCGTCCCTTTGTTAAATCGTAGGGGGATAATTCCACCGTCACCTTATCGCCGGGAAGAATTCTGATGAAATTCATCCGCAGCTTTCCCGATATATGCGCGAGTATTTGATGACCGTTCTGTAATTCAACTTGAAACATTGCGTTGGGTAACGACTCTAAAACCGTACCCTCCATTTCCAGTACATCGTCCTTTGCCAAGTTAGTTACCTCCTTCTCAGCTCGAATGATTGGTTTCCTCGTGATACGCCGCTATGGCTCTTCTGATTTCGGAGTTCGTAGGGCGCTCACCAAGAGCGATTTTGTCCTGTAAGGCTTCTGCATTACGACCCGTAGGTCGAATGTGTTTCTGCTTCTTTTTCTTCGGGGTGTCCGCCTTTCGGCTTTTCCCGTCCGCAAGATAACAGTATATGCCTTCCTGACCCAAAACCACAAACACTCCGCCTTTATCTCTGCCGGCAATTGAATAGACTAAACTGCCCGCGTCAATATCCAAAATAAATCACCTCTGCAATTTTCTCGGACTGATTGTCAGAATCTCAGCCTCGTTATCGGTTATGGCCACAGTGTTTTCGTAATGTGCGGCAAGGCTGCCGTCACACGTTTTAATGGTCCAGCCGTCATCCATGACCTCTACCTTATGGGAACCGGCGCATATCATAGGTTCAATGGCAAGTGTCATGCCTTTCCGCAATCGGACGCCGCGACCGGCCGGTCCGAAATTCGGAACGTCCGGATCCTCATGCAAAGCTCGACCGACACCATGTCCTACAAGTTCCCGTACCACGCCGTAATTCTCCGCTTCTGCAACGCTTTGAACGGCAGCGGAAATATCGCCGATGCGATTTCCGTCTAAAGCCTTTGCAAGACCTGCAAAGAAACAGGCACGTGTCGTATCTATCAGCTTTTGTGCTTCCTCGCTGATTTCCCCGACCGGGAAGGTACGGGCAGCATCGCTGTAATAACCGTCAAGACAAATTCCTACATCGATGCTGATTATATCCCCCTCATGCAATATCCTGTTCCCGGGTATTCCATGAACAACGACAGAATTAACAGAAGTACAAATGGATTTGGGGAAACCCCTATAGTTTTTAAAGGCAGCCTTTCCGCCGTGTTTATTGATATAGCGCTCTGCCATTTCATCCAGCTCCAAGGTAGATATCCCCGGCTCTATCTGCTTTTCCAGATAGGAGAGCAGCGCTTCTGTCAATCGACCGCTTTGACGCATCGCGTCTATTTCATGACTGTCCTTCACCCAAATCATTTATTTCACCTCTAATGCTGTCAATACCGCCATTGTTGTATCTTCTACGCTGCCTTCGCTTAAAATATTGATAAGCTTACCGGCTTTTTCGTAGTATGCAATAAGCGGCTCGGTCTGTTCGTGATAAACATCCAGGCGTTTCTTTATCGTTTCCTGTGCATCATCAGGACGAATGATGAGTGCATCACCACAAGCGTTGCACACACCTTCCTTTGCCGGCGGATTGAACGTAACATGATATGTTGCGCCGCACTTGCCGCAAACCCGTCTGCCGCCAAGACGATTTAAGATTTCTTCATCGCCTACTGAAATGTTTAAAACAACATAATCACCAATCTGCATTTCGTCGAGCGCCTGTGCCTGCGGAATTGTCCGCGGGATTCCATCCAGAATGTAACCCTTTGCGCAGTCCGGCTTTGCCAGTCTGCTTTCAACGATTGCCATAATGATTTCATCCGGCACCAGCTGTCCTTCGTCAATATACTGCTTGGTTTTCTGCCCGAGCGGTGTACCCTCTCGTACCTCGGCACGAATCATGTTGCCTGTGGAAATCGTGGGTATACCGTACTTTTCTGCAAGGATTTCCGCCTGTGTGCCTTTGCCGGCTCCCGGCGGTCCTAATAAAATAATACGCATAGTTTTCACTTCCTAACTTACTCTAAAAAGCCCTTATAATGCCGCATAAGCATCTGGGATTCCATCTGCTTTACTGTTTCCAGTGCAACACCAACAACAATCAGGAGAGATGTTCCGCCGATGCTGATGGTCGAAAGTCTGGAATCAATCAGTGCAAGCACGATGGGCAGAATTGCGATAAAGCCCAGGAAGAATGCACCGACAAGTGTAATGCGGGACAATACTTTGGAAATGAAATCGCTGGTCGGCTTACCCGGACGGATACCAGGAATAAAGCCACCGTTTTTCTTCATATTGTTCGCTACTTCGATGGGGCTGAAAGTAATCGCCGTATAGAAGTAGGTGAACGCTACAATGAGTACAAAATAGATGAGTGCATACCAGATATTGCTCTGGTTAAAGAAACGTAACACCCAACCTGCAAAACCGCTTGTCGCATTCGGGCTTACCAAAGACACAACCGTACTCGGGAAAGCCAGAAGGCTCATGGCGAAGATGATCGGAATAACACCGGCCATCGTAACCTTAATCGGTATATGCGTGCTTTGACCGCCGTACATTTTTCTGCCGACGACGCGCTTTGCATACTGTACAGGAATTCTGCGTTCGCCGTTGTTAAAGAGAACAACAAATGCGATAATCAGAATTGCAAATACCAAAATGAGAAGCACTGCCAGGTAGTTCTTGGAATCGCCACCAACAAAGGTCTGCCAGATAGCCATCGCCATGTGGGGGATACGAGAAACGATACCAGCAAAAATAATCATCGAAATACCATTACCAATGCCCTTTTCTGTAATTTCTTCACCCAGCCACATCAGGAATGCGGTACCGGCTGTAAAGCTCAATACGATTACAAAGAATGTGAACACGCCGGGGTTGGAAACTGCATTTGCGCTGTTAAGACCAATGTAAAGACCTGCGGCCTGTACAAAAGCTAAAACAACGGTAATATATCTCGTGATTTTTGAAATCTTCTTTCTGCCCTCTTCTCCTTCCTTGCTCAGTCTTTCCAGTGCAGGAATTGCAACTGTTAAGAGCTGAATGATAATGGAAGCGTTAATGTATGGCGAAATACCCATTGCAAAAATGGTTGCCTGACTGAACGCGCCACCGGAAAACATATCCATAATATTGAAGATTGTGTTTCCGCCTTCCTGTACCCAGGAAGCCAGTGCGGCACTATTCAGCCACGGAACCGGAATAACCGAACCAAACCGGAAAACCACCAGAAGCAATAACGTGTAAAGCATTTTCTTGCGGAGCTCAGGGATACCCCAAGCATTCTTCAGAATCTTAAACACTTATATCACCTCTGCCTTTCCGCCGGCGGCCTCGATTTTTTCAGCTGCGGTCTTAGAGAACCGTGCTGCCTTAACGGTCAGCTTCTTTGTAAGCTCACCACGACCCAGGATAACAATGCCATCCTTTGCCTTGCTGATGATTTTCTTTTCGCACAGTGCCTGCGCTGTTACCTCAGCACCATCCTCAAACTTATTCAGTTCAGCAACATTTATCGAAACATACTGCTTTGCAAATATGTTTGTAAAGCCTCTTTTCGGTAAACGTCTGTACAAAGGCATCTGACCACCTTCAAAACCGGGACGTACACCGCCGCCGCTTCTTGCGTTCTGGCCCTTATGACCTCTGCCTGCTGTTTTACCGTTACCAGTTCCGGCACCTCTGCCTTTACGTTTACCTTCCGTCTTGCTTCCCGGTGCGGGACTCAGTTCGTACAGCTTCATATTACTACACCTCCTTCTTTTTATGCTTCTTCAACCATCAATAAATGAGATACTTTATTGATCATTCCTCGAATCTGAGGCGTATCCGCATGTTCTTTCACATCGCGAATTTTTTTCAAACCGAGTGCTTCTACTGTTGCAATCTGTTCTTTTTTGCAACCGATAACACTCTTTTTCAGGGTAACCTTGAGTTTAGCCAATGCAAACCCTCCTTTACTTACAGTTCTTCCACGGTCTTGCCACGAAGACGTGCTACGTCAGCAGCATTCTTCAGATTTTTAAGTCCCGCAATCGTTGCGTCAACAACGTTCTTTGCATTATTGCTGCGAAGGGACTTGGTACGTACGTTTCTTACGCCTGCCAGTTCCATAACCGCACGAACACCGCCGCCTGCGATAACACCGGTACCTTCTACAGCCGGCTTAATCAGAACGCGGCCTGCACCGAATTCACCGATGATCTCGTGGGGAACAGTACCGTCTACCAGCGGAACCGTAATCATGTTCTTCTTCGCATCTTCAATACCCTTGCGGATTGCATCCGGGATTTCAGCTGCTTTGCCAAGACCGCTGCCAACGTGACCATTTTCATCGCCGACAACTACTAAAGCTGTAAAACGGAAGTTTCTACCACCCTTAACAACCTTTGCAACGCGGTTGAGGCAAACTACTTTCTCTTTAATATCTAATTCTGTGGGATCGATTCTGTCTGCCATAATGTCCCTCCTTCTTAAAATTCCAGACCGCCTTCGCGAGCACCTTCTGCCAATGCTGCGACACGTCCATGGTAAATATAACCGCCACGGTCAAATACAACCGTCTTAATGCCCTTATCCAGTGCTGCTTTAGCAATCATCTTGCCAACTTCACGTGCAGCATCGGCGTTACCGCCGTACCCCTGGAAATCCTTGTCCAAGGAAGAGGCTGCGGCCAGTGTTACACCCTTATCATCATCAATAATCTGCGCGTAAATATGATTCAGGCTGCGAAAAACGTTCAAACGCGGACGAACAGAAGTGCCGACAATATTGCGGCGGATACGTCCATGGCGCTTAATTCTCGCCTTATTACTGGATGCTTTATTAATCATCTCTTACTGCTCCTCTCTTAACCCTTGGCTTTACCGGCCTTACCCTCCTTGCGGCGGATATGTTCGGTTGCGTACTTAATACCCTTGCCCTTGTAGGGTTCCGGTAATCTCTTCTCGCGGATAATTGCCGCGACATGACCTACCAGCTGCTTGTCAGCACCGCGAACAATAATTTTGTTCGGTGTGGGTACTTCAATTTCAATACCTTTAACCTCGTCCATTTCAACCGGATGGGAATAACCCAGGTTCAGAACGAGCTTTTTGCCCTGCATCTGTGCTCTGTAACCAACACCGTTGATTTCCAGTTCCTTCTGGAAGCCTTCGGTAACACCGGTTACCATGTTTGCAAGAAGCGAACGTGTGAGGCCGTGCAGTGCTTTATGTTTCTTTTGCTCAGAGGGACGAATGATGTTGATTTCGCCGTCCTTCATCTCGATTTTCATTTCGGGATGGAGTGCCTGGCTAAGCGTCCCTTTGGGGCCTTTTACTGTAACATCGTTGTTTGCGCCGATTTTAATATCAACACCTGCCGGTACAGTAATAGGCATTCTACCTATTCTTGACATAGCGTCTCACCACCATTTCTTAAAATTACCAAATAAATGCCAGAACTTCGCCGCCAACATGCATTGCACGTGCCTTCTTATCGGTCATAATGCCTTTAGAAGTGGAAACAATTGCAATGCCGAGTCCCTTCAGTACGCGAGGAATCTCGTTATGTCCTGCATATACACGCAGACCGGGCTTAGAAATTCTGATAAGGCCCGACAGAACACGTTCCTTATTTGCACCATATTTCAGCGCAATGCGGATAATGCCCTGCTTTTCATCATCTATAATCTGATATCCTTTGATATATCCTTCTTCATTCAGAATGGCTGCAATTGCCTTCTTCATATTGGAAGCGGGAATATCAACAGTTTCATGCCGTGCGGAATTTGCATTTCTGATACGTGTCAGCATATCAGCAATGGGATCTGTCAACTGCATGGTACTACCTCCTTTTCCGTAGCTTTAAATTACCAACTTGCCTTTTTTACACCGGGAATCTGCCCTTTGTATGCCAATTCCCTGAAGCAAATACGGCAAATGCCGAACTTTCTCAGGTATGCGTGGGGTCTGCCGCAGATTTTGCACCGTGTGTACGCTCTTGTGCTATACTTCGGTGTGCGCTGCTGCTTTAAAATCATGGATTTCTTTGCCATTTTTCAGTTCCCTCCCCTCAGTTTTTGGCAAACGGAGCGCCCATAAGTGTTAAAAACTCACGTGCTTCTTCGTCGGTTTTGGCAGTGGTAACAAAAATGATATCCATGCCTCTTACCTTATCTATCTTATCATATTCGATTTCCGGGAAAATCAACTGTTCCTTAACACCCATGGTGTAGTTGCCGCGGCCGTCAAAGGAGTTGGGATTGATACCACGGAAGTCACGAACGCGAGGAAGCGCTACATTGAAGAGTCTGTCAATAAACTCATACATTTTTTCGCTTCTGAGCGTTACCTTACAACCGATGTTCATGCCCTGTCTGAGCTTAAAGTTAGCAACAGACTTCTTAGCCTTTGTGATAACGGGCTTCTGACCGGTAATCTTAGCAAGATCTCCGCATGCCGCTTCGATTGCTTTCGGATTTTCCTTTGCCTCACCAAGACCTATATTGATAACGACTTTTTCAAGGCGCGGGATTTGCATCGGGCTCTTGTATGAGAACTTGCTCATCAGTGCCGGTGCCACTTCTTCTTTGTATTTAACGTGCATTCTGGACATTTGCATTCCCTCCTTTCTTAGTCGTTAAAGGTTTCATTGCAATGCTTGCAAATTCTTACCTTTTTGCCATCTTCTAAAACTTTTCTGCCGATTCTGGTCGGCTTGTTGCACTTAGAACAAATGTGCATAACCTTCGAAGCGTCGATTGCTGCCTCTTTCTTTACGAGACCGCCGACTTCGCCCTGCTTACGGGGTTTGGTATGCTTTGTTACCATACCAACGCCTTCCACAATAACCTTGCCCTCAGAAGGAAGCACTTCTAAAACCTTACCGGTTTTATTCTTGTCAACGCCTGCGATGACTTTGACCATATCGTCTTTCTTAATATGCATTTTCATGCTGCCACCTCCTTAAAGTACTTCCGGCGCCAAGGATATAATCTTCATGTAATCCTTGTCGCGGAGCTCACGGGCAACCGGGCCAAAAATACGGGTACCTCTGGGGTTTTTGTCGTCTCTAATGATTACAGCCGCATTTTCATCGAACCGGATATAACTACCATCGGGTCTGCGCAGGCCTTTTACTGTGCGAACGACAACGGCCTTAACAACTTCACCCTTCTTTACAACTCCGCCGGGCGTTGCTTTTTTAACAGAAGCAACGATAACATCGCCGACGTTTGCATATCTTTTCAGTGAACCGCCCAAACAACGAATGCACATAAGTTCTTTTGCGCCCGTGTTGTCGGCTACCTTGAGCAGCGTTTGCTGTTGAATCATTTGCGCTCACTCCTTCCGTGCGATTATCTCGCCTTTTCTACAATCTCAACTAATCTCCAACGTTTATCACGGCTTAAGGGTCTGGTTTCCATAACCTTTACCTTATCCCCTACGCCACATATATTCTCTGCATCGTGTGCCTTGAGCTTATATGTTCTCTTTACAATTTTCCCATAAAGCGGATGCTTTACATGGTTTTCGATTGCAACAACAATTGTCTTGTCCATCTTGTCACTTACAACCATACCAATTCTGACCTTACGTGTGTTTCTTTCAGCCATTTCGCTTCCTCCTTTCATTAAACGGTTTCGCTTTTAAGCTCTTGCTCTTTAATAACCGTCTTAATCCGTGCGATCGTCTTCTTTACTTCAACAATGCGCATCGGATTATCCAGTTGGTTGGTAGCGTGCTGAAAACGTAAGTTAAAAAGTTCCTTCTTGAGGTCCTGCAGTTTTTCCTGCAGTTCTTCTATCTGTAAATCACGGATTTCATTAACTTTCACTCGAATCACCCTCCGTTTCCTGGGACTCGCGGGTAATGAACTTACACTTAATCGGAAGCTTGTGCATTGCAAGACGCATAGCTTCTCTGGCTGTTTCTTCACTAACGCCGCCGATTTCAAACAAAACTCTACCGGGCTTTACAACTGCAACCCAGTACTCAGGCGAACCTTTACCGCTACCCATACGTGTTTCAGCAGGTTTTTCGGTAATCGGTTTGTCCGGGAAGATTTTAATCCAAACCTGACCGCCACGCTTAATGTAACGCGTCATCGCGATACGAGCAGCTTCAATCTGGTTGGAAGTAATCCATGCCGGCTCCAGTGCCTGCAGCGCAAAATCGCCATATGCAATCTTGTTACCGCGTGTTGCAGTACCTTTCAGTCTGCCGCGCATAACTCTTCTGTATTTTACTCTTTTAGGCATTAACATTTTTCTTGCCTCCCTCCGTCTTCGGCGCCTTCTTGGCTTCGGGAAGAACTTCTCCCTTATAAATCCAAACCTTTACGCCAATCTTTCCGTAGGTCGTATCTGCCTCATAGAAGCCGTAGTCAATGTCCGCACGCAGTGTCTGCAGCGGGATTGTGCCTTCATGATAGTGCTCTGTACGTGCAATTTCTGCACCGCCCAGACGACCGGAACAAGAAGTTTTGATACCCTTTACGCCAAGACGCATTGCGCGCTGCATAGAGGACTTCATAGCACGTCTGAAAGAAGTTCTCTTTTCAAGCTGTGCTGCGATGCTCTCTGCTACCAGCTGTGCGTTTGCATCTGCGTTCTTTACTTCTACAATGTTGATGTTTACGGTTTTACCCGTAAGTGCTTCAAGCTGTCCCTTCAATTTATCAATATCTGCGCCGTTCTTACCGATAACGATACCCGGCTTTGCAGCATGGATAAAAATTCTGATTTTATTGGCATCCTTTTCGATTTCGATACGCGGAATGCCGGCTGCAAACAGCTTTTTCTTTATGAATTTTCTGATTTCCTGGTCCTCAATCAGATAATCGGCAAAGGAGCGGTCATCCGCGAACCAGCGCGAATCCCAATCCTTGATAACGCCAACTCTAAGACCATGGGGATTTACCTTCTGACCCATGCGCTCTCCTCCTTACTCTTTCTCCGAAACCACTAAGGTGATGTGGCTCGTTCTCTTATTGATTCTGAACGCTCTACCCTGTGCTCTCGGCTGGATACGCTTTAAGGTAGGCCCTTCGTTGGCATACCCTTCTGTCACGTACAGCTTGTCGGCACTCAGACCAAAGTTATTTTCGGCATTGGCAATAGCGGAATTCAGCAGCTTAATTAAAATCTCGCTGGCCGCCTTGGGTGTATTGTTCAGGATTCCTATCGCCGTACCGACAGGCTTATTTCTGATAAGATCTATAACAAGCTTTACCTTACGCGGCGAGATTCTTGCATGCCGCAATGTGGCGCTTGCAGATGTTCTTGCATCCATAGATACCCTTTCCTTTCGCTTCTTTATTTGCCGGTTGTTTTAGAACCTGCATGACCCTTATACGTTCTTGTCGGCGCAAACTCACCGAGCTTGTGACCTACCATATCTTCTGTAACATAAACGGGTACATGCTTACGACCGTCGTGTACAGCAATCGTGTGGCCAACCATTTCGGGGAATATCGTCGAACTTCTCGACCAGGTCTTAAGAACCTTCTTGTCGCCGCTGTTATTCATTTCAATAACGCGTGCCAAAAGGCGTTCTTGCACAAACGGTCCTTTTTTTACCGATCTACCCATGTGTTAATCCTCCTCTCAATCAGACTATCTCTGATTCCGGCGTTTTACAATAAACTTGTTCGATTCCTTGTTCTTCTTTCTGGTCTTCAGACCCAGCGCCGGCTTACCCCACGGTGTTACCGGACTCGGCATACCGATCGGGGACTTACCTTCACCACCGCCGTGGGGGTGGTCATTCGGGTTCATAACAACACCGCGAACGGTAGGTCTGATACCCATGTGACGCTTACGTCCTGCTTTACCGATGGAGATGTTTTCATGGTCGATGTTACCAACCTGACCAATCGTAGCCATACAGTTGATACGAACCATTCTAACTTCGCCCGAGGGAAGACGTACCTGTGCGTACTTTCCTTCCTTCGCCATCAGCTGTGCACTATTACCTGCACTTCTTACAAGCTGACCGCCCTTGCCGGGAGAAAGCTCGATGTTGTGAATCAGAGTACCAACCGGGATAGAGCTGATGGGCAATGCATTACCGGGCTTAATGTCAGCCGTTGCACTGGAAATAACTACATCACCGTCGGTAAGACCCAAAGGTGCAATGATGTAGCGCTTTTCGCCGTCTTCATACTGAAGCAGAGCGATGTTTGCGCTTCTGTTCGGATCGTATTCGATACCGATAACCGTTGCCGGCATGTCCATCTTATTGCGCTTAAAGTCAATTACTCTGTATTTCTGTCTGTTTCCGCCGCCGCGATGTCGAACGGTAATTCTACCGTAAGAGTTTCTGCCGGCATGCTTCTTCAAGGGTTCCAGCAAAGAACGTTCGGGTTCTTTCTTGGTAATCTCGTCGAAGGCAGATACCGTCATAAATCTACGCGCCGGAGAAGTTGGTTTAAATTTCTTAACTGCCATTTCAATCCCTCCTAAGCTTATACAAGACCTTCAAAGAACTCAATGGTCTTACTGCTTTCCGTGAGCGTTACGACGGCTTTCTTCCAGTTAGCTCTTCTGCCTTCGTTTCTGCCCATACGCTTCACTTTGCCGAGCATGTTCATGGTTGCAACCTTGTCAACCTTAACGCCCGGGAAAATTTCTTCAATCGCCTGCTTGATTTCTACCTTGTTTGCAGTACGTGCTACTTCAAAGGTGTACTTTCTGTCCTGCAGTTGATCCATGCTGTTTTCCGTAATAATCGGACGAATGATAATATCATGTACGTTTTTCATATTATGCGTAAACCTCCTCCAGTTTTTCTACGGCGTTTTTCGCAATAATAAGCTTTTCGTGATTGAGAATGTCATACACATTCAGCATACCTACATACGAAACGTCTACGCCATAAATGTTTCTTGCCGATAAATAGAGGTTGTCATTCTTATCGCATGTTACAAAAAGCGCCTTACCCTCTACACCGAGAGCCTGCAACATCTTTGTAACCTGCTTTGTCTTAATGTCCTCCAGCTCCAGTGTTTCCATTACCATGATTTCATTTTCCAGTACCTTGGAGCTCAGAGCAGAACGCATTGCAACGTCCTTAACCTTTTTATTGATAGAGAATCTGTATTCTCTGGGCTTCGGGGCAAAAATGATACCGCCCTTTATCCACTGTGCCGCTCTTGTGCTACCCTGTCTTGCACGGCCTGTTCCCTTCTGTCTGAAAGGCTTCGCGCCGCCGCCGGCAACTTCAGAACGTGTCTTTGCACTCTGTGTGCCCTGTCTCTGATTTGCGAGATAGTTCACAACAACGCTGTGCAGGACTGTTTTATTTACTTCCTGACCGAATACAGCATCGGACAATGTAATTTCGCCCGCGCGGCTTCCGTCCATCTTGTATAAATCTGTTTTAGGCATGTCAAATCCTCCTTTCCTGGTAATTCATTATTTTTTAACCGTATCTTTAATCGTTACGATGCTGCCGCGTGCGCCGGGTACTGCACCTTTAACGAGAAGAAGATTTCTTTCGGAATCTATCTTAACAACGTCGAGGTTCTGTACCGTTACACGGTCAACACCCATATGACCCGGAAGCTTCTTGCCCTTCATAACCTTACTCGGTGTGGAGCAAGCGCCCATAGAACCGGGGCCGCGATGATACTTGGAGCCGTGCGCCATGGGGCCTCTGTGTGTGCCGAAGCGCTTTACAGTACCTGCATAACCTTTACCCTTGGAAATACCTGTCACATCGACCTTATCGCCTTCGGCGAAGACTTCGACACTAACGGTATCACCGGGGTTTAAGTCAGCAGCGCCTGCAAGTCTGAACTCACGAAGCACACGCTTTGCCGTAACGCCCGCCTTATCAAAGTGTCCCTTTTGGGGTTTCGTTACCTTCTTTTCCTTCTTGTCACCAAAGCCCAGCTGTACTGCTTCATAGCCGTCGGTTTCAACTGTCTTCTTCTGCACTACTGCGCAGGGACCTGCTTCGATTACCGTTACAGGAACGAGTCGACCTTCCGGTGTGAAAATCTGTGTCATGCCAAGCTTCTTACCAATAATTGCCTTGTTCATTGCTATTCCTCCTTATGGTTATTGGTTGACGTTTTCCGCCAACATTTACCGCGCGTCCTTGCCGACAAGCTTAATTTCAATGCTTACGCCGGCGGGCACTTCCAGACGTCCCAGTGCTTCCACAGTTTTGTTTGTGGGGTACAGGATGTCAATCAGTCTCTTGTGCGTACGCATTTCGAACTGCTCACGGGAGTCCTTATACTTGTGAACCGCTCTGAGAATGGTGATAATTTCCTTCTCTGTGGGGAGCGGTACCGGACCGGACACAGTGGAACCGGTGCGCTTTGCGGTTTCCACAATCTTCTCCGCTGCCTGATCGATGAGTGCATGCTCATACGCCTTCAGACGAATCCTGATTTTCTGTTTTGCTGCCATAATCTCGCCTCCTAATTTTTTTATCGCTGCCGGTATAACCGGGCGGCTTTTTGCCGCAGTTCCATGCCGACGAGAAGAACCGTACACTCTGCCGTGCGTGTCATGTTTTTACAAACATAAACCCGGACATACTTCTATCCGGGCACAAGTAAGCACAGAAAGACCATCTTTCGATTTTCCTTTCTATACTTCGTGTACAGTGACTGTCGCCCAATTTCAAGAATCGGACATTCTCCACGGAAAAACCCGAGTCACGCTCGGCAACCTCCCGTTTCATCGTATGCCATGTCACAGCACATGATATAATATCACATTTTTTTACCAATTGCAAGCTTTTTTTGAAATTTTTTTAAAAATTTTTTAAAAAATAATTTTTACTGTCCAAAAAGTATGATAAACGGGACGAACACAGCCGTCCCGTTTGGATTTCTTCCTTATTATAATACATATACGTTTGCTGTTCTTCGACCGAAGTTACGCACTTCCTGTCTTGTATTAAAGAACAAGTCAACGCGATTTCCGTAAATACCGCTTCCTGTATCCCCCGCCACGCAGTACCCATAGGTCCAAGAGCCATCCGCCGCTTCTACATAAAGGCGTGTGCCGAGCGGAATCACTGACGGGTCAACAGCTATAACACCAGGGCCTGCCTTCATACCGCTTGCAGTTATGCCGTAATACGGGTCACCGGGGTTTTTGCCGCAGCTTTCGTAAGAAAGGTCGTATGCCGTCGCCGTGCAGACAATCAGTTTCTTATAGGTAAAGTTTTCGCCCTTCGCGGTAGATGCCGTTCCGCCACCATAGGAGGCAGAAGAAGATGCAGAAGTAGAACTGCCGGTCTTCTTAGGTGCAGCCTTGGGTGCTGCCGTTCCCTTTTCAACAATCTTCTTTATCGGCTCTCTTGTAACTTTCGAAGAAACCAGTTCTCTTGAAATCTCTTCCCCGTTATGCATGACAACCGAGTAGGTATTTGTACGCACGCCGTTCTTGCCATTTTGTGCAACGCGCGTTTTACCCTTTGTAAGTGCGGAAGTGTTTTTTTCCTCAATGGTATACCCTACTGTTTCCTCTTCCGTTACCGTTACCGTTTCAACGCGCACAAGCCGAACCGCAAGGCCTTCGTACAAAGCCGTATCCATGGAAGGCTCCGTAAAATCGTTGTCATCCATAGAAACGCCAAGAGCAGCCATCATTTCGCCAACGGTATTCGTAAGTGTGCTTACAGGCAGCGTTTCACCATCACCCGTATACATAACGGTTTTACTGCGACGAACTTCAATGCACATGCCGCGTGCAATCTCCGTTTCGGGTGCGGGACTTACCGTATCAAAACCGGCATAAGTTATACCCTGCTCCATCAAAACATCTGCCACTGTCTTAGAAAGCGTGTACACTTCACGCGTTTGCCCGCCGTCGGTCAGGGAAAGCGGAATGGCGCGTGTAATATGAATTTCCATACCACTCTCTATCGCTACATCTGCTTTCGGGTCAACTACATCAAATTCTCCGGGGATGATTTCCGCTTCCTCCAGTGCTTCACCTACAGTAAGCTTTGCTGTTTTCAAATTTGTTACAACGTCACCGTCATAAATGTAAACAACTTTTCCTGAAACCGCGGCACATACTACTAAAGTAATTGCCGCAAGAACTACCATCGCGACCGTAGGTACAACGTACCGTCTGATTTTTCGCTTTAGTAATTCTCCTGTTTTAAACATCAGAATCACTCCTTCGTTCCTTATTTTACTATAAATTTTACCCTTTGTCAAACCATTTTATGTAAGAATATGAAAATTATTACATAAATTGTATAATACTGGAAATTTGAAAGAAAGCCGAAAAACCCGTCAATCCCTTGAAATACGGGCTTTTTAAATGTTTACTATTTTTTAAAAAAATATTACATTTTTTTGAAAAAAATTTTTAAAAAAGCGTGAAAAAAGCTGTTTTCTTATAAAAAACCGCTTCAGCGTGTCGATAAAGTCGACACGCTGGGAGCCTTCGAAAAACGAAGATATATTTTGCGAAATCGTTTTCGTCGGCGTACGAGGGTACGGCAGAGAACGATTTCGTAAAAAGCGAGAAAAGACGGGGATTCTCGATGAATCTCCGGCTTTGAAAATTTAAAGTTTTTGCTGATTGAAAATGAATAGAAAAGCATTTATAAAATCATTCTTGCGGTAGAGCAAGTTTTTCGACAGTCTAAAGCGGTTTTCTTATAAAAAACCGCTTATTTTCATCTTAATTTTTTACTTTTTTCGTTTTCGATCCGGTAGCGTCCCGGCGTTACGCCGAACACTTCCTTAAAATGGCGATAAAACCGTTTTCTGTCCGCATACCCCAGCGTTTCCATAACGGTTGACAAGGCGGCATCCGTCCGTAAAAGATATTCTGCCGATGCCTCCATTCGCCTTTTCTTTACATAGACCGAAAGTGATTCGCCTGTGTTTTTCTTGAAGACCCGCCGCAAATATTCGGAATTATAGTGCATCGCCTGTGCAATCTTGCCGACGCTCAGCGTTGTATACACATTTTCATCAATGTAACGCAAAATCTCGGGGACGATGTGATGTATTTCCTTATCCAATTTCAAACCGTCCCCTCTCATTAATTCTGCATGAAAAATTCCAATACGCCGCCTTGCATCATTTCGCGAACGGAAATCTGCATATTTCCGATTTCTTTTCCGCAAAAAACAGCTTTTTGTACATATATACCTTCGCCGTGCACACGGATTTCCAATTGCTTTCCGCTTGCAAGCTGAATTTTTGCTTCCTTTATAATAGGAGAGCCGAGAAGCACCTTGTTCTGCCCCGATACCGGAAACAGTCCCAAAGCACTCCATACATACCACGAAGACAGTGCCCCC
>JAZROH010000017.1:0-18329 GCA_045648645.1 Clostridia bacterium
CATGGGCTTTACCCCCCTCGCAGGTCTTGTAATGGGCACCCGCAGCGGTGATATTGACCCCGCAATTGTTTCCTTCGTAGCAGAAAAAGAAAATCTCTCCGTAAAAGAGGTTTCTGATGTTCTGAATAAGAAATCCGGTGTTCTCGGCGTTTCCGGCGTGAGCAGCGATTTCCGTGACCTTGCAGATGCCGCTTCCACAAATGAACGTGCGAAACTTTCTCTGGATATGTTCTCTTATTCCCTTAAGAAGTTCATCGGACAATACATTGCTGTTATGAATGGTGTGGATGCACTTGTCTTTACGGCAGGTATCGGTGAAAACAATGTGGAGCTTCGTTCCCAGATTGCAAAAGAACTGTCCTTCTTCGGTCTAGAAATTGATGAAGAGAAAAATAAAATCCGTGGCGTAGATATGGATATCAGCACCCCGGATGCAAAGGTAAAAACTCTTGTAATTCCCACAAACGAAGAGCTTATGATTGCACTGGACACAAAGCGTCTGGTAGAAAATCTCTAATTCCAAATAAAATTTCGCCGTAAGGATTTTCCTTGCGGCGATTTTTATTATATAACTTCATATATTTCCTGCATTTTTATTTGACAACCGCACCAATTTAGTGTAGAATAAATAGGGTTTAGACTATTTATTTCTTTGGAAGGATTATTTACATATGAAAAAAACTTTACGATTTTTCTCTCACCTTATTCCGCTTTTTGCTCTTTTTGCACTTTGGTTTATTATGCCGCTTTCTTTTTCGGCAGAACCCGCATTCTTTCTGCATTACGGCATTTGCCTTGCACTTTGTCCTGTTCTGGGACTATTTCAATTGCCAAAGTTTATTAGGGGCTTTCTCGCCGGGCTTTGCATTTTTTCATTTTGCTTCGGTATTCCGGCTGCCATGGCAACCAAAAGTGTAATTCTTATTCATGCCGTACTCTCTGTAGGCTGCATTACACTTGGCACATTGCTTGTATATTTTTCTCTTCCCAAAGACACCAACGAAGAAGCGCATCTCATGCTTCGCGGTATGCGTCCGCATCGCGCGCGCAAAGTGCTTCTGCTTCGCGCCGCGTATGCGTTCTTTTTTGAAAAAAGCGGCATGCTTGCTGCCCCCATTGCCGTGTGGAGTTTATTTATAACCGGTACCGCTTCCCCCTCCCTTCTTTGGAGTGGCGCCGTGCTGATTGCCCTGATAGCGCTTATCGGCTTTCTCTTCTATCTTTTCTTGGGTGCGCCGACGCCTGCCCCTATGCAGAGTAAACCCACCCGAGGCAGGTATATCGTTATATCTCTTTTAACTTTTATCCTGGTTTTAATTGCGGCTTATGTGTATGTAGGATATGTATATACCGCTCCCGAGCCTGCACTTTCTGCTGCACTTTCGGCAGTGCATGCAGTGCTTACACCTGCGCTTATAGCGTCTTTTACAGGGTTTCTTGCAGGGGTGCTTCTCGGCTATATTCTTTCTTTTTGCGGTGCGCGTTTTTTTGCAATGCTCTGCCGCGGTTTGGGGATTATCCCCACAGCCCTCTTTGCTGCAATCCTCTACCTATTTTACCCCGTCCCTTCCGTAGCAATCACGATTCCCTTGCTTTTTGCAGGTACATTCGGTATGCTCAAAGCCCGCCTTGCGCTTCGCCCGTATAAGGTACTTCCTATGCGGGGACACAAAAAGGCTGTTCGTCTTCCTTTGTTCCACATGGCAAATTTATCGCTTGTGCCTTATTTAATTATAAACGGACTATTTACCGCCATATTTATCGACGTAAGTTCCATCGGTGTGCTATCTGCCCTTAGCGAACTTTCCTTTATGTTTGCTGCATCTATTTTAGTTATAATTGCGGGCATCTTATTTACACTGTGTTTACTGACAAAGGAGGTACGCTACCATGCATAAATCATTGTTACTGGAGGATTTGCATCTTCGTATTGGCGGAAGACAGATTTTTTCCGAGGTTAATCTGGAGGCAACCAAAGGCGAAATCATTTCCGTTTGCGGAACAAGTGCAAGTAATATTCGATATTTTGTCAATCTCCTGACCCGAACTTATGCAGCCCCCTATACTGTTACCGGAAAGCTCATTGTGGACAATGCTGAAATTGAACGTCTTACCGACGAAGAAATGCGGTTTGCCCGTATGATGAATATTGCTGTTCTGCCCACCGCGGCAGAAGGAGCTTCCCTTCGCATGTCCGTACAAAAATATATTACGCTTCCCTACAAAGAAAGCGTGAAAAAGTCCACCCATGAAATCATTACAGATGCTAAGCGTATCATGCAGCTTTTAGGCATTACGGATCCGGAGCGCGTTATGCACAAACCAATGCGAGCACTGCATATTAAGGATTTACGCGCCGTTTTATACGCCGCTGCTTTATCCACAGACCCCGCCGTTGCCATCGCTTTTACCGATGCGCCGGATATGTCGCCCCATGAAGCAGATGAGCTGTATACGCTTTTGATTAAAGTATGCAAAATCAAAAATATTACATTGCTTCTCCTCACAAGTGACATCCATTTTGCCCGCCGATATGGCGAACAAGTGTTTATTGCCCGGCATGACCGCATTTTCCCTCTGGAAGGTGCTGCACACCCGTATCTGCACTTTTTAGAATCCGCCGCCGAGATGCGAACACTTTCTTTTCCCGCAAACGGGGAAAACGTGCGTCTTACTGCTATAAATGCCGTGCCTGTACGCGGTATGCAAAGTCTGGATTTTGTACTGCACAGCGGAGAAATGCTTGCATTTGCATGCAAAAACGGAATCTCTGTGTTTTCAGGAAAACGCAGTCTTGTAAGCGGAAGTCTTTTAATGGACGGCGTATCTATTAAAAAGAATAAAAACTACCAAAGCGGTGTTATGCCCATTTTCGCCTCCATGCCCTGTCCGCCCGCAGACACAACGGATGAAGTCGTGTGTGCTTATACCGTCCGCCCTTCACAGCGGCTCGGTACGGCACAAATTTATACCTCTATTGGTCTTCCTGCAGATTACGGCAAAACGCCCATAGAGAAAAAGAATATATTTGAAACGCTTCGCCTGGGTATCGTCTGCGCCGCAGTGGCAGAAGCAAAAGTTATTCTCCTGTCGGACATCGACCTTCTTCCCGCCTCGGCTGACCGGTATGAAATCTTAACGCTTTTATCTGCCGTATGCAACCACACCGGTGCTGCAGCACTTGTTTTTTCAAACAGCACGGATGTTTTACATGCCGCAGGCACAAAGTTTTATAAAGGAGAGGAAACGACTTCGGAAGAAGAAAAAGAGGTTGTCGAGGTATGAAGAAACGGTTTCATTACGACCATACCCACTGTGAGCATACAAAATCATACGGTCTTATCAATCTATATCAAATCGGTGATTTATGCTGCGAACCCTCCATGCGTATTGAAACACACAAACAGGTTTGCCACGAAATCACCCTGATTGTTTCCGGCAGTGCTGCATGCGTAACAAACGGAAAAAGTGCACAGCTTAAAAAGGGGGATTTACACTTTTGCAAAATCGGTGATACGCATGCTATCTATGCGGATAAAAAAGAGCCCCTGCGTTACTTTTATATGGGCTTTACGATTGATGCGCCCCCCACGCATGCTTTACATGCGATGCTAAAAAGCCTATCTGAAAACACGCGCATGTCTGCCGTGGACTGCTTCGATTGTTTTTCTCGGTTTTGTACCATCTTTTCGGATTTTATGGGAGAACATACCTGGGGAGATTTGCTGGTTGACAATGAGCTTGTAAATATTATTATTGGTACGTGCCGCAGTTTTTTAGAGGAAACCTCTATAAATTACAGCCAGAAAACAAATCCAAACAATTTGGTGCATGATATTATTCTTTATATTGACCAGAATATTAAAAACATTGATTTGTTATCGGATTTATCAAATAAATTTTCCTATAGCTATAATTACTTATCGCATTTATTTACCGCCACAATGCGAAGGTCTTTAAAAGATTATGTGAAGGAGAAAAAATTTGAAATTGCCTGTGACTGGCTTGCGAATACGGATAAAAGCATCACGGACATAAGTGATGAACTCAGTTTTAATACCATTCACACCTTCAGCCGCGCATTTAAAAACCACGTCGGCATATCCCCCGCCGCATATCGTGCAAAAAAACAGGCGGGAACTCTCAGATAAACACAAAAGAAAGGAACGATTTCCATGCGGATGCGACATAAAAAACACGAAAAAGAAAGAATGGAGGCTGTGCAGTCTTTTCTGGTGACAGACCCTTCTGTCCTATCAGGAAAAGCCCCGCTGCATCTTGAAATCGGCTGCGGAAAAGGTGCGTTTATCGCAGAAACCGCCCGTCGAAATCCCGATATTCAATTTTTGGCAGTGGAAAAGGTTTCCAGCGTATTAGTACTGGCAATGGAAAAAGCCGCAAAAGGAGAACTTACCAATGTCCAGTTTTTCTCAGGCGATATTATGAAGCTTGCAGATTTCGCACTCGAAGGAAAGGTGCAACGAATTTATTTAAACTTCAGCGACCCGTGGCCCCGCCTAAAGCACGCAAAGCGCCGCCTTACTGCCCCCGCATTTCTTGCTCTTTATAAAAAACTCCTTGCCCCGGGCGGTGAGATTATTATGAAAACAGATAACGTTCCTCTGTTCGACTTTTCTTTACAAACGCTGCCCGAAAACGGGTTTACGCTGGAAAGCGTAACGCGCGATTTACATGCCGAACAAGACCCCGAAAACGTTATGACCGAATATGAAACGAACTTTTCCTCGCAGGGTATTCCCATTTGCCGCCTGAAAGCAAGGTTTTCCCCAAAATAAAGCTATATAAAAAAACGACAAGTCCATCTTGTCGTTTTTTTATATAGCTTTATAGGTATTTTCGAATATCTATTGCCAGCTTTTCTTCCAGATTTATTAGGCGTTTTGCAATATCTTTTGCCACCTCATCCGCCGCCTCATATTTATTCAAATACTTATTCAGCGATTTCACGCCCATATTACAGCCGTCCGTTATAAGGTCTGCAATCGTTTCATCGGATTCATGCATTGTCATCTTAAGGTTTGTTTTCATCCATGACATGCCTTTTGCCATAGCAGCAGGTTCTTTCCCATCATCTTTATATTTGTCCAACAGCGTTTGAATTTCACTGTCAAGCTTATCATGTTCTGCTTTGCAATCCGTAAGCTTCTTTTTAAAATCTTCATCCCGAGCATGCTCCATTACATCCTCTATGGATGAAACGCCCATCTTAACCCCCGCATCACATTCTCTGAGTAGTTTAATTGTATCCTGCTCAATCATATCGCTTTCATTCCTTTCTTTTTTATAAGTATACCCGAATTGTTTTTTATAATGCAAAAGAAAGGTGTTTTCAATCGGCAGCAGTACGCTTTTAACTTGTCAAAAACACATCCACTGTCTAATTGCTGTTATCCTATAAACATTTGCGTCCAGTAATTTCCATCCTTCACATATCCAACACCAATTTTTTTATAGGAAGCATTTAAAATATTGGCACGGTGTCCTGCAGAATTCATCCATGCATTCACAACTGCCTGCGGTGTTTTCTGTCCTTTTGCGATATTCTCTGCGGCGCTTTTATAGGATAATCCAAAATTTTTCATCATAGTAAACGGCGTACCGTAAACCGGGCTGTTATGCGAAAAATAATTGTTATCTTTCATGTCCTGCGACTTATATCTTGCCACACGGCTCAGTTCCCAGTCTGCCGCAAGGGTATTTAATCCGTTTTGCAACCGAATTTCATTTACAAGTCTGATAACCTCATTTTCATACTTTATAACCGTTTCATCAGCCTTGGAAATATGTAAAACCTGTCCCGGATAAATGAGATTCGGATTTTCAATCTGCGGATTTGCGCTTATTATTTCGCTCACACCCACCTCATGTTTAACTGCTATTTTCCACATACTGTCCCCTGATACAACCGTGTATCGCTTTGTTTCTTGCGCATGGCTTGGCAATGCTGTAGTGAGTTGTAGTATTGCTGTCAGAAAAAGTATACTCTTTTTCATAATAAAGCCTCCCAAAATGTATTATAGTCACTATACGTGATATCTTTACTATACCATAAAAACCTTGATGTTTTCAAATGTAATATATGGTTCTCATGTTTATTATAGGTATGATGTTGTGTCCTTTGGCACAAACACAAAAGCAAAGCCCCGTACAAGACGGGGCGAAAAATTAATTACTTAATAGTTTTCAATTATTTTTATTGCTCTTCGGTGTCTTCAAAATGGTTGCTTTGAACCTTTTTAAAGAGATTTTTACTATGATTTGAAAAATGATTCGGTTCTATTCATACCATATTTGAGAGAAATGTGTAATAATAAATTGACTCATAGGATTACCGATACACTTTTTCAAATTATGGGTAATCATGTTTTTTCGTATTTCATCATATGCAAAATTCAATTCTTTTTCACTTATCTCCTCAAATGATTTTATTGCAAACAAACCGTTTTCCTTATACTTCATAAAAGCCTCGTAAACATCGTCTATTTTAATACAACGACTTATTTTAACTGTACTTTCTGAGGCATAAACATACTTTATTAAAGTAGGATTAGTTATATTTTTAACATTTTCACATTCGTATAAAAATCCAGTTTTTCCTTTGTATATATCTTTAAAACAATTTTTATAATATTCACTGTAAACAACCTTATCCTCATTAAAACCATAGGGATAATAGCTAAATGGCTTTGGAACTGGTTTAACTGTATGAAGTAAAGCAATTACCGGATTACTGCTGAAGTATACATAAGGTTTTTGATGTTCTGATAAAAAAGGATTTAATTCGATTAAATTACCAACGGATGAGCCATGATATAGTATCATTTAACATCCTCCTTTCACTATGATTTTTCACCTCGTAACATCTAATTCTCATCCCCAAAAGCTCGATGGTACCAGATGTTTTTCATCGGGGATACGGTGCGCTTCCTACTGTTTTGACCGCCCTTGGCGGTGCCCGAAACAGTACGGATGCTCCCGACTCCGCAGTCCGCAAGCTTTACTTGCGGTTGCTTCGACGAACCTTCGCCTTTGGCGAATGGTTCGCATCCGTGGGACAAATCACCATCAAAAAAGCACCCTATAAGGGGTGCTTTTTTGATGGTGATCCATCGGGGATTCGAACCCCGGACACCTTGATTAAAAGTCAAGTGCTCTGCCAACTGAGCTAATGGATCATATGGCTGGGCTGGCTGGACTCGAACCAACGAATGCAGGAGTCAAAGTCCTGTGCCTTACCGACTTGGCTACAGCCCAATAAGTGGGGTGGATAGCCGGATTCGAACCGGCGGCCTCTAGAGCCACAATCTAGCGCTCTAACCAACTGAGCTATACCCACCATATTGGCGCGCCTGAAGAGACTCGAACTCCTGGCCCACTGCTTAGAAGGCAGTTGCTCTATCCTGCTGAGCTACAGGCGCAAAACTGGAGCGGGTGATGGGAATCGAACCCACGCGATCAGCTTGGAAGGCTGAGATTCTACCATTGAACTACACCCGCACGAACCGACTTGATATAGTATAGCAGAAAACCCCATATTTGTCAAGTGTTTTCTGCTAAAATAATTAAAATTATTTTTCTTTCCTGTTTTTACGGGCTTTTTATGCATATTTTACACCCATATATTCTATACTATTCATGAAAGAGGTGTTAAATATTATGAAAAACAAAACCCGTACCTACGTCATATCCATTCTCATTCCGCTTGCAGTCGGCGCACTCGCCGGTCTTATAACGCGCGGAAGCATGGATGCCTACAGCGCCTTACGGCAACCGCCCTTATCTCCTCCCGGAGCGCTTTTCCCCATCGTATGGACTATTTTATATACACTGATGGGTATAAGCGCCGCCATCATTCGTCTTTCAGGAGATCTTGGGGCAGACAAGGCGCTACGAACATATTGGCTGCAGCTTGCCGTAAACTTCGTCTGGCCTATCTTATTCTTTTCTCTCGGCATGCATTTTCTCGCGCTCTTATGGCTTCTCCTTCTTATCGTGCTTGTCGTTCGCATGATACTGCAATTTCGCCAAATTTCGCCTTTGGCAGCGTATTTGCAAATTCCATATTTACTATGGCTTCTTTTTGCTACCTATCTCAATGCAGGTGTTTGGCTTTTAAACCGATGATAACGTCTTTCTCCGCTGCTGTACAAGGTAATTGCGGGCAGCAACCGTATCACAGTCTAAAACAGACCCTTTTCCCAGAACATGGGTAATCGTTGCATTTATAGAGCGAATCAGGGCTTCGTCGATATCTTCCATGGCAATGCGGCGAAGCTCTTCTACATTGGGCACATTCCGTCCCGGTTCAATCATATCGGATAGATAAATAATTTTAGTAAGTAAGGGCATATTCTCGTGTCCGGTTGTATGATAATAAATGGCATCCAGAATTTCACGGTCTGATATTGCAAACATAGTTTTTGCAATATGTGCACCGAGATAGGAATGGATAAGCCCCTTTTCTATATAGCAGACCTGCTTTAAGGGAATTCCCTCTTCTTCGCATATTTTGATTGCTTCATCCTTAGGAATATTTTTGGCGCAATCGTGTAAAATGCCTGCAACGCGCGCCTTTTCCTCATCTACGCCATACCGTCTTGCAAGCATTGCCGCCGTATCGCGTACCCCAAGGGAATGCAGGTACCGTTTTTCGTCTACTAATTCTTTGAGTTTTGCAAGCATCGCCTGTTCAGTCATAATGTCCCCCTTATCGGTATAATCCATTTTCTTCTATATATGCCACCACTTTTTCGGGCAAGAGCGCGTGCGCCGTTTCCCCATCCAAAAGACATTTTCGCACCTTTGTGGATGAAATTTGCACCTTGGGTATTTCTATATACAAAGCATCATCAGGCGGCGGTGTTCCTTCTCTCGTTACCACCACAAAGTCTGCCGCCGCACGAATTCGCTCGGGTGATTTCCATGTATGGAGAAGTGAATAGGCTTCATCCCCGATAATAAAGAAGAGTTTATCTTCGGGAAACACCGTTTTAAAGTGCTCAACGGTAAGATACGAATAACTTGTCCCCTCTTTATTCAGTTCATAATCGGACACTGCAAAGCGGGCATCCGCTTCTGTTGCCAAACGGAGCATTGCAAGACGGTGCGCACCGCTTTCGTAGCAGCCGTTTTTTTTATGGGGCGGGACGCTTGCAGGAATAAAAAACACACGGTCAAGCGCAATTTTGTCCGCTGCTTCCTTTGCCGCATGCAAATGCCCCAAATGCACCGGATCAAACATGCCGCCAAACAGCCCTATTCGCTTCATATCCCTCTCCTATTCCACAAAATCAAATTCCATTTCACCAAAGACAACCGTATCGCCTTCCTGGATGCCTTTTTCACGAAGCGCATCAATGATGCCGTGTGCTTTAATGGCACGCTGGAAATAGCGTACAGACTCGTCCTCGCCAAAATTTATGCCGCGAAGCAATTTATCCACATAAGGGCCGGAAACCTCATACACGCCGTTTTCTGCCGTAATTTCATAGGCACTGTAATCAATTTCCTCTTCCTCGATTTCCTCTGCCTCATATACGGGCATCGGCGGCAGGACGTCAAGCATTTCCGCCACATGATTGATAAGTGCATCTACACCTGCGCCCGTTGCGGCGCTGATGGGAAAATATTTGTAACCGGATTCCACTGCGAATTTCTCAAACTCTGCTTCAACATCACTGGGAATATCTGTCTTGTTACCTGCTAAAATTTGCGGACGCAGTAAAAGTTCGGGGTTATACAGCTCAAGTTCGCGGCAAATGGCTTCAAAATCATCGATCGGGTCACGTCCTTCTGTTCCCGAAGCATCCACTACATGAATGATAACGCGGGTACGCTCAATGTGGCGCAAAAATTCGTGACCGAGTCCCGCACCGGTATGTGCCCCTTCAATCAGCCCCGGAACATCAGCAATGACAAAGGATTTGTCATGTACGGAAACAACACCGAGATTCGGTGTAAGCGTTGTAAAATGATAATTGGCAATCTTAGGACGTGCGGAACTGACACGGGAAATCAGCGTAGATTTTCCTACGTTCGGAAAGCCCACCAACGCAACATCTGCCAAAAGCTTCAATTCCAATACAATTTCCCGCTCCTGCCCAAGCTGACCGGGCTTTGCAAATTTGGGCGCCTGACGAACAGGTGTGGCAAAATGCACATTGCCCCAGCCGCCGTTTCCGCCGCGTGCTGCGACAAATGTTTTGTTTTCTCCCGTCATGTCGGCAAGCACCTTGCCCGTGGCGGCATCGCGAATAAGCGTACCCTCCGGCACGCGAACAATGGTATCCTCGCCTGCCTTGCCACTGCATTTTCCGGCTCTGCCGTCCTGTCCGTTTTGGGCGCTGTACGTCTTGCGATATCGAAAATCCATAAGCGTTGTCAGCTTATTATCCGCTATGAAAACTACATTTCCACCTCTGCCGCCGTCACCCCCGTCAGGACCACCCGCCGGCACATATTTTTCGCGGTGAAAGGAAACAAGACCGTTGCCGCCCTTGCCTGCCCGCACCGTTATGGTCGCAGTATCTACAAACATATTAACTCCTCTTTTTTCCTGTCCCAAATATATAATAGGGCTGTAAAAAAATATTTTTTACAGCCCCATTTTTTTCATTACTACTGAACCGGGTAAACGCTGACCTTTTTCTTGTCCTTACCCATGCGCTCAAACTTAACCTTACCGGAAACGAGAGCAAAAAGCGTATCGTCGCCGCCACGGCCTACGTTTGTACCGGGATGGATTTTGGTACCACGCTGTCTGACAAGAATATTACCTGCCGGAACAACCTGTCCGTCTGCACGTTTTACGCCGAGACGTTTGCTTTCACTGTCACGACCGTTCTTCGTGCTACCCATACCCTTTTTATGTGCAAATAACTGAATATTGAGCGAAAACATTAGGATTACACCTCCATTACTTTCACAAACTGTTGATACTGTCCGGAAAGTTCGTGCAAAAATGCAACCATACTTTCCAGAAGCAAATCCGCTTTTTCCCGCTCCAAGGGAGCAAGGGGCGGAACATCGCAGGACACAAAACCCTCACGGCTTTCATATTGTACGGGCAAGCCCGCAATCTCAGATAAACCGTTTACCGTACTCCACACAACCGCTGAAACGGAAGCACATACAATGTCTTCTCCCGCCTCGGCATAGCCGCTGTGACCGCTTACGACAAACGCCGTGATTTTATTTTCTGTCCGTTTTACTTCTACCGTTGTCATTAGCCGTTAATCTTTTCGATCTGAACTTTTGTATACGGCTGACGGTGACCCTGTCTTCTTCTGTAACCCTTTTTGGGCTTGTACTTGAAGATCAGAACCTTCTTTGCCTTACCGTTCTTCAGGACCTTCGCGGTAACGGCTGCACCGGCTACGAAGGGATCGCCACACTTAAGGTCTGCACCACCGCCTACTGCCAGTACTTCTTCGAACTTCACGGAAGCACCTTCTTCAGCTTCCAGCTTTTCGATGTATACTACATCGCCTTCGGAAACCTTGTACTGCTTGCCGCCTGTCTGAATAATTGCGTACATTCTCAATACACCTCCTATATCACGGACTCGCTATGTGGGGTAAGCGCGCACGCTTTTAAAACCCGTTCTATGCGGTTACAGCTTATAATACCATATTTTTACCCGCTTGTCAACTCTTTTTTGCTATTATTTTAAATATTTTTGATGCAAATGCCCTTTCTGTCCGGTTTATTCTTTTTTTATGTCCGTAATATGCTGCGAAAGGGTCATAAGACTATCGCTCAGATGCACATTTTCAACATGAATGCCCTCGGGAGGCGTAAGCTCCATAAAGGAAAAGTTCCATATGCCGCGTATTCCAAGCCCCGGAAGGCGATTTGCAATTTCTACTGCCGCAGGCTTCGAAACCGTCAGCACCGCAATTTCCGGCTTTTCACGCAGGCAAAGTTCCTCCAGCGCATCCACATGCTCTACACGAATGCCGTGCACCTCTGTACCAATAACATCCGGATTTACGTCAAACATACCCACAAGACGGAAGCCGCGGCGAACAAACCCCGCGTAATTTGCAAGCGCGTGGCCGAGATTACCGGAACCGATAATAATCATTTTATACCGCTTGGAAAGCCCCAGAATGTCGGCAATGGCATCATGCAGCTGGTTTACATTATACCCGTACCCCTGCTGCCCGAATCCGCCAAAGCAGTTTAAATCCTGCCGGATCTGGGACGCGGTTACATGCATTTTTTTGCTGAGCTCCGTGGAGGAAATGCGTTCTACGCCCATTTCCTTAAGGTCACTCAGATATCGATAATACCGCGGCAAACGCCGTATCACCATCTTGGATATTTTTTTCATAGCATTCTCGCTTTTTTACATATTTTGGATTGTTTCCATTACATAGTCTGCAAACTCGGCACTTGTTGCTCCGTCTGCACGACCTGTCATAACGAGCTTCTTTTCCTCGAACATGCACTTATCCAGTGCCTTGGTAAGACGCTCTGCCTTTTCTACAAAACCGATATGTTCAAGGAGCATAGCTGCGGCACGAATGATACTGCAGGGGTCTGCATACTGTGCGCGGCCTTCCTCCACCATACGGGGTGCGGAGCCGTGAATGGCTTCGAACATAGCATAACGCTTACCCATATTGGAGCTTCCTGCCGTACCTACGCCACCCTGAAACTCTGCGGCTTCATCCGTCAAAATATCGCCGTACAAATTGGGCAGAATTAATACCTGGAACTGCTGACGGCGCTTTTCGTCTACGAGCTTTGCCGTCATGATATCAATATACCAGTCATCTACCTCAATGCCCGGATATTCTTTTCCAATTTCCTTGCAGATATTTAAAAATTTACCGTCTGTCGTCTTAACTACATTTGCCTTGGTAACAATGGAAACACGTGTCTTTCCCATCTTTTTTGCATATTCGAAAGCAGCACGGGCAATACGCTCTGTTCCTTCTGTGGTTGTTACGCAAAAATCAAAGGCAAGATCTTCGTCGATATGTACACCGGCAGAGCCAAGTGCATAGGAGCCTTCTGTATTTTCTCTGAAGAACGTCCAGTCAATACCCTTTTCCGGCACTTTTACAGGACGAACATTTGCAAAAAGGTCAAGTGCTTTACGCATTGCAACGTTTGCGCTTTCAATGTTGGGCCACGGGTCACCTGCACGGGGTGTGGTGGTAGGTCCTTTGAGGATAACATGGCATGCCTTCAATTCTTCCATCACATCATCCGGAATTGCCTTCATTACTTTTACGCGGTTTTCAATGGTAAGGCCGTCAATCACGCGAAACTCTACCTTCCCTGCTTTCACTTCGTCTGCAAGAAGATATTCCATAATTCTCTGTGCCTGTGCGGTAATGGCGGGGCCGATGCCGTCACCACCTACAACACCTATAATAATCGTATCGAGTTTTTCATAGTCCAGAAATTCCTTCTCCGCTTTCATGCGTTCTACTCGTTCGAGCTGCGAGCGGATAAGCTGACTGAATTTCTCGGTAGCTGCCTGAATTTTGTCCATTTGTATTTCTTCCTTTCCGTTTTACAATTCAATACCTACTATTATACACACTTATCCTGCAATTGTCAATTATTTTGCCTAACTTTTCGCCAATCCCGTTTCGCACTCTCGCTTCGCTCATCTGCATAAAGAGCCATTTGGGGATATCACGCGGAGTAATAACGAAAGCCTAAATAATACTACCAAAAAATGTACGTCCCCAAATGGCCCCTCCCCAAATGGCCCCTGCCACCATCTGAAAACAGAACGCCAAATTTTCCGACTGTGCCAGTCTTTTCAACTTCTGCTTTGATTTGCCGGACAAGTGCTGCTGTGCCGTCTGCGCCAAACTTATCGTTTAGCATTTGCATAAGCTCTGTGTTTTCCGCAATCTCCGGTCGAAGCGTTTGCCGAAGCACGGATTCTGTATCGGTCCTTTCCCCGTTCGCATTGGCTTCCGCTCGGCTCTCGGCTTCTGTCGGTGCTTCTTGTGCACGCGCCTCCGCATTATGCTCTGCCGCATGCTCCGTATTCGCCGTTTCGTTAAGTGCCCGGGCATAGAATTTCCGCGCATTTTCAACAAATACACGCTCCCGCGCATTTGTGTTCCCAAGCTTTGCCAAAAGGTTATCGAGGAAGTGCAGGATGGCACTTGCTCCTTTTCTGTTTTCCGCCGCAAGACTTGTAATGCTTGCCTCGTCTGTTAAGAGATGGTCTGCTATATATTCCGCCACAACCTCTACATTGACCTCTCCGGTGCTGGAAAGCTTCACGCCGTTCTTTTCGTATCTGTTCTTTAGTTCGCTTCGCATATCCGCAATGCTGCCACCTGTTTTTTGTATATGTCGCACCACGGTACGGCAAAGGTCTATGTATGTATCCGCAAGCTCTATGCTGTGTGTCATTTCGTGGGCTATGATATACGCTACGGAGTTTTTGCTCTTGGCATTTATATAAATTTTTCCGTCCCGGCTGTTATAATACCCCGCATCATTTTTTACGTTGGGGTCTGCGTTTTCATAAAATACCACTTCCCGGTTTATAGCTTTCGAAATCCGCCCCGCCATCTCAATGTTTTCATCCGTAGCCCCATAGAGTATGCCCGTCCGCTCCGTTTCCGTTTTGGCTTCTGCCGCCCTTCTTTGCCGCTGCACTCTCTCCATCTGCTCTTTCGCTGTGGGTAGTACAACGCTGCTGTTTTCTCCTGCCCGCGGAAGCGTTCTGCTTATTGCATAAGGTTTATTTACATTTTTCTTGACAATTCCTTCGTTTTGTGCTACCATAGTACCTGAAGGATTGATGTTTATGAGCGAGCCCCTTCCCTTTGTGGTCGAGGGCACGTCGCCGTCGTCAATCCTTCTTATTTTATTTATGTCATAAAGAATTTTCCCGCGTCTGCCGTCCGCAATATTTAATGTGGCTTCATAAATTGCGCCGTTCTTGTCCATGAAATAAGCCGTTCTGTATATCCATCCGTTTTCATCCATCCACTGATGCGAATGTTCTTCACTTCTTGTTTCGTTACCGGATGTTTCTAAAGCTTCTGACAAATGAGCCATTTAGGGACGTACATTTTTTGGCATCATTAATTTGACAGATAAATAGAAATATGGTATACTTTATTTGTGAGGTGATAGCATGACTAGACTTGCAAGGACTATCAGCGAAAGTGGAGTATACCATATTTTGTTTCGTGGAGTAAATCAGCAGAACATTTTTGAAGAAGCTGCAGATTTTAAGAAGTTAAAAGAGACAATTGCGGCAGTGAAACAGGATTTATGTTTTGAAATATATGCATATTGTTTTATGAGTAATCATGTACATATAGTTTTGAAGGAGAAAAATGTTGGAGATATATCGCTGATAATGAAACGAATTTTAACCAAATATGCACGTTGGTATAACATAAAATACGGCAGAAGTGGTGCTTTGATTGCGAACAGATATAAAAGTGTTCCGGTAGAAATAAATGAGTATTTTTTACATTTAATAAGATACGTTCATCAGAACCCGATTAAGGCAGGGCTTTCAGAAAAATGTGAAGACTATCTCCACAGCAGTTTTATTGAATATTTAGACGAAAAAGAGTTGGTGGACACGGATTTTTTATCACAGATGATAAGCTTAAAAGAGTTTGTTGCTTTTCATCAGGAAATAGAAACCATGAATTTTCGTGTTACGGACAGTAAGAAAAAAACAGATGATGAAGTTTTGATGTTTTTAATAAAGAATTATAAAATTGATAATCCTAAAAGTATATCAAAATTTTCAAAAGCAGACCGTGACAAGATTTTAGCAGTTTTGAAGAATGAATTTCCAATTAGGCAATTGCAAAGAATTACGGGGATATCACGCGGAGTAATAACGAAAGCCTAAATAATACTACCAAAAAATGTACGTCCCCAAATGGCTCTTTATTTTTATCTTAGCAGGCGTCATCTCAACGATATCATGCAGTTGCATGCTGCCATCTTTAGCCATTTAGCCTTTCCCCCATAAATCAAAATGCAGAGAATATTCTCTGCATTTTGATTTATATTCATTCTTTTGTTGCGTTGCGATTTATTTTAATAAGGAAAAAGATAGCAATCACGGATATGACCGCCCAGGATACAAACATCGGTAAATAACCGAACTGTTTAATTACAACGCCGTATATTACGCTGGCAACACCGCCACCGAGGTACGTTGCAAAATCCATGATGCCGCTGACGGATGCCACATTCCCTGTTTTGGTATATTGCAGGGGGAATATAGATAAAATCGAAGTGTTTATCATGGAAACTGCCGCATAAATTATGCTCAGCATCAAAACTGCCGCCCCGATGCCTATCGTCCCGATGCAAAGGAGTACGGAAGCTGCGGTGCATAAAACAAAGCCCACAAAGGATACTGTATTTTCTCTTTCTCTGCATATTCTGTAGAAAAGCGGATAAGCCATTCTGCCAATAAATCCTATTACCGGAATAAGCAAAACATAAAGTGCCGAAACGGAGAGATCTACGCAGTATTTATCCACGATATACACCGTCATCCAAAGGCTTATATTTTCTTTCATAACACCGTGAATGATTGCCGGCGCACCCATGGAAAGAACCTCGCGATTTTTCAGAAGCTTCCACATGGACATATGCTTCTTTTCTGTTTGTTCCGGAAGCTTTACATGACGGGTGGTCATAAACACCAAAGCCCCTAAAACCATGGTTAGAATACCGGGAACAAGGAAAGCAAAGCGTACACCGAGGCGCGTAATTAAAAGGGTATTGATTGCGATACCGAGAATATTACCCATGGCAACGGACGTAACCATAACGGAAGTCTTTTTCTTGGCAACCTCTTTTTCATATATGCCGGAAACGACACAGAGCACCGAGCTCCAGAGCATAGACTGCGCGTATGCATTCGTTGTCCAAAGCAGGAAAATACCGATATACGGCGGGAAAAACCCGATGCAAATATTGCTGATACCGGCAAGTGTCAACCCCGTGGTGAGCATGCGATAGGGCGGCTGCCGGTCACTGAGTCCCCCGTTTATAAGTCTTCCCACCGCGTAAATGGTTGAGAATACGCTTCCCAAAATTCCCATTTGCACCGTATTTACAATATTCGTTGCAATGAGCGCCGGCCCTGCCTGCGAAAGGTTTACCCGGGCAATGTAAATCGACGTATACGCAAGATATACAATTGCAAAAATAATTCTGTTCCACCTGTTTTTCATTTTAGTATTCCTCCTAATATCGTACCGTATTGATTAAATCGTGCGTCTTGGCAGAGCGTTCCATAGCTTTATCATAGTTTTTCGCCGACAACGAAATGGAAATGGCGTCGAGCACGCTGATATGTGCAATTCTTGCAGAAATTGCTTCAATGGGATACTGAATTTCATCGGTGATGATTACAAGCGGATAATCACTCTGTTTTGTAATCTCACTATCGGGATAGCTTGTAATGCAAGCCGTTTTTGCGCCCTTCTCTCTTGCGAGGCGAAGCGCATCCACCGTTGCAATTGTTTGCCCGCTGTTAGATATTCCGATTGCCACATCCCCCGGCTTTATATTCAGCGTGGAAACCTTCATGGAAGCAATGTCCGTAAAGCAAAATGCCACGCGCCCAAGCTGCATCAATCTGTATTGAAAATCACATACTATTCCCGCCGAAGTTCCAATGCCGTATATGTAAATATTAGGCGCGGCAGAAAGAAGCTCCACAATTTGCGAAAGCACGTCCCTGTCAAGCCCCTCCGCCGTATCGTGCAGCGTTTTTATATTGGCTGAAAAGACTTTATTTAAAATATCAGCAGATGTATCATCCTTTTGAATATAGGGCGTAAAATTAAACTGCTCGTTTCTTGCAAGTTCTCTCGAAAGCGACAGCTTAAGCTCAGAATAACCGCCAAATCCAAGCGATTTACAGCAGCGCACCACTACAGACTTTACAACTCCTGCATTTTCTGCCAAAGCAGCCGTCGGCATGCTTACAACTGCTTCTGCGTTTTTTAAGACATAATCAGCAACCTTTTTTTCCTGCCCTGTAAGCTTTTCATAGCCTACTTTTATTGCCGCAAGACAGCGCCTGTTTTCCATCCGAATCCCCCTTTTGGAACTTAGTTCTAATTTTATATCTTATTTTAGAACTTCTATATTATATCATGTTTTCAAAAAATGTCAATGGTTTTTTCACAAATAAATATCCCCCCGTGGAACGGGGGGTATTTCATTTTCGGGCAAAGCCCTAATATTACTGGCAACGCACAAGTGCGTCTTTTTATTGGCCTGCCAGCCACGCAATTGTTACTTGTTACCCATAAATGGGTCCCGCGGGT
>JAZROH010000018.1:0-9367 GCA_045648645.1 Clostridia bacterium
CCTCTCCGGAAAACTGCGTTTCTACGTCGCCTGCAAGAAGTGTTGCCGTATATTTCCCGATGGTAACTGCCCCGTTATTGCTCGTAAGCGGAATAGAAACCGGATATTCCTCTTGTGCTTCCATGGAGCCGTCCTTATTCCAAATCACCATATAAATGTCCCCGCCATGTAGCCAGGAATAATACGCATAGTCCTCTCCATCAAAGCTACAAAATGCCGGATAATTCCCACCCGCGAAGAAGGCAAGTGCTTCCTTCTGTTCGAAGGTGCTAAATGCCTGCAGACCGGGTCCCCAATCCGTCGCGGAAATCGGGATCGCCGTTCCCGTGCTGTCATGGTCCGCATCCAAAAAGCTAAAATAGGCAACACCTATTGACCCTGTTGCAAGGCTTTGATATGTCATATGCCTAAGTTCGTCTGCCGTGGGCTCGTATATCCCGTTTTCGCCGTTATTCATCCCCCAATGAAATGCCTGTATAACCGCAAGCATGGGCTTTCGCCGTTCTGCCGCCCTAAGCCGCATCATCCGCTCAGTTACAAAGGTTGCCGGCGAATTCTCGTTTGCGTTTTCACCGATGTACGGGTCATGGGTTATAATATCACTGCGCTTTGCCACAATGCTGAAAGCAGAGGGTGACGCCTCGTTTGTGATAACCGGGTGCACCGGGTCAATATCACGGATGGCGCGGTATGTAGCATGCAAATCCTCGGCGTAGGTCTTTCCGATGGTGGTATAAGGCTCATCCGCCGCCAGATACCCGAGAAACGCCTTGTGATTTTTCACGCGCCGGGCGGCGGACTGTGTATTCTCTATATTATCCGGATGCCCGCCGGCGTTCATGTTGAGATAGGTTGCCAGTATCGCTTTCATGTTCTCCCGCTCGCAAATATCCAGAATCGTTTCGAGAGAGGTGCCTGCCGTAATATAATCCGCGTCTATAATAATGGTATTTGCACCGTACGCCTTCTGGGCGCGTATACCTTCCTCCGTACAAACTCCATGATAAAAATACACCGGGGTAAACACTTCACCGTTGTATTCAATTTTGTTCTCGGCATTTATTAAAGTCGGTCTGTTATACCGATACACTGATTTTGAAGCTGAACCGACAGATGTGCCCTCCGCCGTAAATGTCTCAGCCGAAATCACATATTCCTGTCCGATGGTTTCCATGCTCATAACCGGGAATACCGCTTCCACCTTACCGTCGGTAATACTGTATTCCCCGACATCCGCCGTTTTTACGCCGTTTGCGAGAAGAGAAAATTTCACTTTTCCGCTTGTAAGCTCCGGATAGGCTTCCACATTCAACATACCTGTGACTTCTACATTGCCGCCCCATTCCGTATAATAAAATTCTTCATCTGTTGTCAGTTCCATAACTGGTGTTTTTCCGATGGCGTACGCCGTCAGGTCATCTACGTAAATTGTCCCCGTTCCATATAGGCGCGTAAGTACCGCCACATATGCCGCCCCTGCCGGTGCTGTGAATATGTAAGTATACGGATTCCATACCTTTTCCACGCCATCCAGCTCCGATGTTACATAGGAAGCCCCTGCACTTTTCATCTCACTTGTATAAAACTCAAATGCATAGGCTACTTTTCCTTGCACGTTAATCGGCTTTATAAAGGAACGAAGAACGTATTCCGTATGCGGGGTGATAGGGACAAGATAGCGGATGAAATGGTTCCCGCCGGTATTTGTGTGTATTTTCACCGCATAGTTTCCTGTATGGGATTCATTCGTCAAAGAAAAAATTCCACCGCCCCAGGAATGCGATATCACCCAGTCCCCTCCATCCGGACGATTGTTTTTAACAGATTCAAACCCGCCGTTTATAATGCGTTCACTTTCACCTTTATATGGTGCAGGAAGCGGTTCTATAATTCGCTTTTCTTCAAATATTTTCGCAGGAAGCTTAAAGGACACGTCATCATAATACGCAACCCCTTTGCCAAACCACCGAAGCAACACTTTCACATGGTCTGCCTGTTCATGCAAAGTAATTTTATGGGTAAAAACTGTCCATTTCCCCTTCACGGGCCGAAACTCTTCAGAGCTTTTTTGCAGCGGCGCATTATCCTTGTTATACACCTCGAATTTCACCGCCGCTTTGGCACTTGCGCTTGCTTCATCAATTCGAAGCGAAAATGACAGGGTGTGTTCTTCTCCCGGAATAAAATTTGTAATTTCTTGTACGCAATAGGTTTCCATGCTGTCCTCCGTCAGCGCAAAGCGAAGCGAACGTAAGCCTTGCGCTGCCTGCTCAGTAGAAAACGACGTATTCCCCGCGCTTGCCCATCGTCCGTCTGCTTCAAAGCTGCCGTTTTTGATAAAATCCACACCCAGCTGCGCAGAGGATATCTCGCCTGCCACCTCCGGTTGCAAGCATCCCTCTTTCCACGCCATTGCCTTTACGGTATATTCTTTATTTTTTTTCATTTTTGTAAGGTCAAAGACAAGTCCCTTTTCATACATGCCGTCCGTGCCGACATTTTGGGATGAAACCGTAACGCGTTCCACCCAAAACCGTTCCAGTTCCCGCGTGCCTTCTTCCCCATCAAAATATACAGCCCGCAAAACGGTATATGTACTTTCTCCGGCTGTCCCCGCCTTAAGAAACATCGTTGCATGATATGTGTTTCCGCCCGTAATCTCTGTGATTTCTGTATTAAATTCTATCCGGCTCTTCGCCGAATTACCCGTCTCTGCCGAAACCGAAATCCCTACACTTCCAAATGCAAGAAGCAGAGCCAGTATAATCGCGCCAACTTTCATATGCATATCCTCCCGAGCTTTCTGCATGGCTGTCTTTTTCACGCTGGGGACACAACCCCATCCCCAGTTTATACTCTAATCATACAACAAAGGGGCATGTTTTTTCAATCGCCAATTTTTACCTCTTTCCGTATTCCTTTTTTACCGGCATCAATATAGCCGCCTTCCACCATCGGATACAAGGATTTCACCAATAATATTTTTAGCACTTGCCAAAAAGTAAATGGCTTCTGCAATTTCCAGTGGCATCGCTCTCTCCCCCCGCGGGGAATCGATTTGTACCGCCTGTCCTTCTTTTTGCCTGAAAATCTCCGTTGCTGTTTCTCCCGGTGCAATCCCGTTTACAATGATTCCATGTCGGGCAACATTTTTAGCAATGCCCATTGTCATGCCCCGAACGCCCCACTTACTTATGCAATACGCATCTGTCGCGGCACGAAATCCCATTTCCGAACATACATTTACAATATTGCCCCGCACCCCCCGCGCCAGCATATATTTAATTTCTGCCTGCAAGGCGAAAAACAGCCCTTTTAAATTCGTTTGCATCGTTTCATCCCATGCTTTTTCTGTTTTTTCTAAGAAATCCTTTCCGGCAATATCCTCATCAGATACAATCCCTGCATTATTTATAAATACATCTATATTACCAAATAAGGCATGGGCACGCTCCAAAACAGACGGCCCCGTTGCCGCCTCCGACACGTCCCACACGATATGCTTACAGGTCTCTTTTCCAAGGGCGTCCTTCGCCTTTCGAACGCGCTCCTCGTTCCGCCCGCTGATGATAACATTGTATCCGTTTTGCAGGAAAACCGTTGCCGTTGCATACCCAATTCCTTTATTGGCGCCTGTTATCAAAACCGTTTTCATGGTTTAATACTCCATTCTGTCAATGACTTCCTGTTGCAGCACAGGCATAAGCCGCGTGAAATAATCACTATATCCGCCGATACGTACCATAAGTTCTGCATAATTCTCCGGATGTTTCCGTGCATCCTCCAAGGTTGCCCTATCCACAACATTCACCTGCATTTCTATACCGCCGCGGCTGATAAAGGTTTTGAGAAGTGACAGAAAGTTCTGCACTTTTTCCTCGGTCAAATTCTCCGTACCGAATTTGATATTCACTACCATCCCGCCTAAAAGAATGCTTTGATCCCAGGAGGTGAGAGAACGAATCATTGCCGTAGGGCCGTTTATATCTCTGCCTTGCGCGGGACAACATCCATCCGAATAGGATACACCCTTTAATCTTCCGTCAAAGGTCGCTCCCATTTTTCTGCCGTAATCGGCATGGTTTATATACGAAAAGGTTCCCGGCATCATAAGCTTTCCACCAAGCATATCCCGTGCTTCAAATATACCCACAATCCGTTTTGCCACCTCTGCCGCGAGCGTATCAATCGCTGCATTGTCATTTCCGTAATGGGGGAGCTTATTTAGAATATATTGACGAAGTGTTTCGTTTCCTTCAAAATTGTTTTCTGTTATTTCTGAAAATACCGAAACGGAAAGCTGTCGCGTGTCGAATGCAAGGTCCCGCAATGCATACAAGGCATCTACCGCCGTAGAAAAGCCGATAAATATAGGCTGGATAAATGTATATCGTTCCCCGCCCTCATAAATACTTTTTCCTCGCTTTATGCAATCATTAATGAGTGCGCATACGCGCATCGGCTCGTTTCCGATTCGACTTGCCTCAAGCATACGAATTATGTACGCAAGCGTCTGGTCTTTCGTATACGCTTTCAATGCCTCCATATAAAGGTCTAAAAACGCTTCAAAGCTTTCACAGCCTGGATTTTCCTTCGCAGTATTTTGTAAAACACGTGGCATATCCACGATAATGGGCGTTGTATGACTTCGTGATTTCCCCACAACGCTTATTTCTGCGCAAGTGGAATGCACATAATTTACGGCATCCTCTCTTTTGCAGCCATAATGCTTTTCAAGTGAATGGATAATTACATCATCATTATAAAACGCCGGATGTGTTGTTCCTTTTGCCAGAATTTCGGCACAGTATGTTAAAATTTCTGTGCTCGTTTTTTGATTGACGGAAATTGCGCCGTTAGGGTCCGGCAGCTTTAAATGTTCCAGCGCGGTTAAAAACATATAGGTTAGGTCATTCTCAATAAGATTTCCGTCTTTGTCCTGCCCACCGACAATAAATCCGCATGCTGCGCGAGAGAAAACCCTGTCTGAAACATATAAACAAAAGTTATCTATAAGCTCTTGGGCAAACGCTTTTGTGAGCGTTCCACTTTCTATGTCCTTTTTATAATAAGGATACAAATATCGGTCCGGACGGTTTAGCGGATACAGTCCAAAGAGACCACTGAGAAAAAACTGCACGCTCTGGATTGCCTCATAAAAGCTTTCCGCAGGACTTGCGGGAACCTTTGCCATGATTTGCGAAATTCTCAAAAGTTCTGTTCTTCTTGGCTCTGCTTCAGTTTTCGCCAGCTTTTTTGCCGCTTCCGAATATCGTTTTGCCAAATCCAAAACAGCATCCAGTTCTATAAGCAGACATTTATAAAATTCATATTTTTTTATCACTTCATATTCAGGATACACTGCCGCATCGTTCATATTCAGCTTTGCCATGTTATCCTCTATCTCTTTTTTGACACCTAAAATTCCAAGCCGCAGCAATTTTTCAAAATCTAAGGACAAATGGTCTTTTCGCGGTGCGCGTTCCTTCAGTGTGTGCGACGACATCTGAAACATTTCGCAAAGCTTTTCATATTCTTCCTGTTCCTCGGGAGTATACTCCGGCAAATATAAATGTCCCACTAAAAGTTCATCCGCAAGTATAACCGGTTGCGCCTGATACAGTTCTTCTGCTTCTGCGTACGAGGTACGAAGTCTTGTGGTTTCCGCATTGGCATGTGCCTGCCAGCCCCGTAAATACCCAAGCGTAATCCATCTGTCACCTGTCCCAAATCCTTTATACTTCTTGTCTATATACGGATTCACTTCCTGCGGAACCGGCATTTTCATATATGCCTCTTTAATTCGTTTTGTTCTATCTGTAATTGGAATTGCTTGATAACGCATAAAATCCTCGCCCCTTTCTTGACAAAATAATTCTTTTATGCTACAATCAGTATACGACACAAGCTTTATATTGCATAGTCGTTTTATGAACAAAATATAAAAAAACTGAACAAAGAGGTGTACGTATGTATCATGTTCCAATTGTAGATACGGATGATGTTGATTTTCAAATCGAATTTTGTCATATCAATGCTGATGCCAAAGCCGGCACCTGGAAGAAAGAAGATATCATTTGTCTTGAAAATATCAAAATAAATGTTTTTATGGAAGGAGAGTTTTCAGTCATCGCCAATGATCAATGCTACCGCCCTGCCTACGGTGATATTTGCGTGCTTCCGCCATACCAGATGCATTGCGGACAAATCCTGCGCCCCACGCACACAGATTATTATCAGCTTGATATCGGAATAAAAGCCTTTGACCATATCCCCCATGGAAAAGAATTTACACAAAAGGTCATTTTAAACAGCATGACAAACGGTTTATTCTTTAGACCTTCCAAAACCGCCGCCAAAACCATTCTGCAGCTTTGTGACAAATTAGAAAACACGATTCGTGAAAACAATGCCCCACTGTCATATGCCTGTACCATCGAAATTCTCTCGGAAATCAATAATGTCTGCGCGGAAAGTCGCCGTGTATCCACCTTCGTGCTTTCCAAAGTAACAAAAGATACAATTCAGTATATTGAGGATCATTTTGAGAAGAATATAAAAATCGAAGCGCTTTCCGCTCGGTTTGGCATCAGCGCGTCGTACCTCTCGCGGCTTTTTAAAAAAGAAGTCGGCGTGGGAATCCATGAATATTTAACAAAATACAGAATTTTACAATCCACGTATCTTTTAAAAGAGCACTCCGTAACGGAGGTTTGCTACATGTGCGGTTTCAGCGACAGTTCTCATTTTATTTCGATTTTTAAAAAGCATTTTGGTATTACACCAAGTACATACAAAAAGGAGCGCCATAAAAACTAAATTCATACATCTTTGCAAAACAAAAATCGGTACACTCTGAATTTCTTATATGAAAAATACTAAAAAAAATATAAAAAAAGATAAAGACAATACAAAAGAACAATAGTAAAATAAAAACAAAATCAAATCCAGAAAGGAAAGATGAAAATGCAAAAAATAAAAGTGGGTATTATAGGAACAGGAAACATCGCACAGCAACATGCTAACAGCTATCATTTACTGGACAATGTTGAGATTGCCGCCTGTTGCGATTTGAATTTGGAGCGTGCCAAGGCCTTTGCGGAGAAAAATCATATTGCCGCTGTATACGGCAGCTTCGAAGAAATGCTCGAAAAAGAAAAAGAACTCATAGCCGTAAGTGTAACCACATGGAATAACGCACACATGCCTGCTTCCATTGCCGCATTAAACGCCGGAAAGCATGTTTTGGTTGAAAAACCCATGGCAATGAACGCAGAAGAAGGCCGCAAGATGAAAGAAGCGGCCGAAAAAAACGGCAAGCTCCTCATGGTCGGTTTTGTGCGCCGCTTTGATGTGAAAACCGATATTGCCAAGGAATACATTGCAAGCGGTGAAGTGGGTGACATATACTATGCAAAAACTAAGTGTATCAGACGATGTGGCAATCCCCTTGGCTGGTTTGCTGACAAATCCTTGTCCGGCGGTGGTCCGCTGATTGACCTCGGTGTACACATGATTGACCTCGCCCGTTATCTGATGGGCAAGCCGCGCGCAGTCAGCGCATACGGTGTTACTGCAAAAAAAATTGGTCCCATGGAAAATATCAAGCACCACCATCGTTACCTTGCGTACAGCGCAGGTACAGGCGCATGTGATGTGGAAGATTTTGCAACTGCTATCGTTCGTTTCGACAACGGTGCCGCCCTCCATGTTGAAGTCAGCTTCAGCGGTCATATTTCAAAGGATGAGCTTTCGCTGGAAATCCTGGGTGATAAAGGCGGCATGACTATCAATCCCGAACTTGGATTTTATACAGTAAAACATGACCACCTTGTCGATGAAACGCCTCGATTCACGGTACCGCAAGATCCGTTTTCTAATATTTTTGCCCTGGAAATCAATCATTTTATTGATTGTGTTCAAAACGGTACACCCTGCCGGAACACCGCGGATGACGGGATTGCTTTGATGGAAATTCTGGATGCCGTATACAAATCGGCAGAGCTCGGCAGAGAGGTTGTCATATAAGAAAGAAACCAAAAAATGCAAGTAAAAAGACTTAAGGCATGCTTGACAGGGATTACTCCGTATGATATAATCTTTTTATATGTTAGAAGGAGGAATTACCATGTACACTTTTCGTTATGAAGACCTGGCTTCCGACGGCCGTGCTGTTGCAGTAAGAAAAGAAAGCTATACCCATGACGAAGAAGTTCATATGCATGACTTTGTGGAAGTTGTGTATATCATCAGTGGAAAAGGTGTGCAATGTGTAGACGATAAAAAATGCCCCGTTGGCCGCGGTGATTTGATTTTTATCAATTATCATCAAAGTCACTCTTTTCAGGTTGACGAACATATGAGCTATTATAACCTCTTTCTGCACCCGACATTCTTTACGAAGATATGTGAAGAAAGCCAGCATACGTTTGACCTTCTTGCTCTGACAGCGTTTGAGGAGTTCCGTGAAAGCGTGATGCAAAACAAAACCTTTCTCCGTTTCTCCGGAAATGATCTTTTAGAGATTGAACATTTATTTGAAATTCTTCTGCGGGAACAGCAGGAGCAACATGATGGTTTTAAAAGCGCCATGCAGGCCTATACTACGGTTTTGTTTGTCCAGATCTTCCGTAAGATGTTAGGAACAATCGAGTCCGCAAATGACACAGCCATCAGCATAGAAGAAATCACACGTTACGTAGAGGAAAACTGCTGGGATAAACTCTCCTTGAATGATTTGGCTGAAAAATGCTTTTTTAACCCCTCTTATTTCAGCCGAATGTTTAAAAAGAAAAACGGTATGTCACTGAAAACCTTCATCCATACAAGCCGCATAAATCGCGCATGTACCTTGCTGAAGAAAACAGATATGACAATAGAAAAAATTTCTATTACTGTAGGTTATACGGATAAAACCAAATTCTATGCCCAATTCAAAAAGATTATGGACTGCCTTCCCACAGAATATAGAAAAAAATATTCTGCATCTGCAGACTTGACTACATGAAAAGTCAAGACCACCAGTAAACTGGTGGCTTGCACCACCCCTTATAGGGGTTTTTACAGGCTTAACCCCTATAAGGGGCATCGAAGGTTTGACACCGCATTACCATCACAGGCAGCCGCTCATGTGCGGCTGCCTTTTTTGTGGATGTATACTAAAAAAGTGGACAGCAAAAAAGAAATGATGTAAAATAATAGACACGAAAGGGGAATTACAATGTCCACAAAAAACAAGTACACATCAGAATTTAAAAAAACCATCGTCAATCTTTATCATTCCGGTAAAAGTTATGCACAAATTCATAGTGAATACGGAGTGTCTTCAAGTGCCTTATCTAAATGGGTAAAGCTTTATTCAGAGGTT
>JAZROH010000019.1:0-46394 GCA_045648645.1 Clostridia bacterium
TGGCTACGATCCGACTTGTGATCGTCAGTGCTTCTGCTTTATCAGTGTACGCTAACGGAAGGGTGCTTTCCACCTTACCGCTTCCGCTTTTGGCAATAACCTTTAATTTGAAAGTGCCTACAATTTGTTCCTTTTTGTAAACAGTTTCCTTTTCGTTCATATAAATGCGTTTGCCTGCGAATTTTTCCTGCAATCCGCCTTGCGCCTCCGCATTTGTAAGGTTTAAGGAGTTTTCCACATAGCTAAAAAAACTCTCGTCAAATTTAATTTCGTTCTGAATACTGTTTAATGCGTATTCCGTTTCTGCTCCCATGACGGTAAATGTAACTGTTACGGTGCTGCCGCTTTTAACGGAAACAGAATTCTTGCCGTCTACGCTGAGATCAAATTCCAAATCATACGTATCGGCAAAGACAGAAACAGAAAAAATGAATAAAAGTGCAAGTGCAACGGATAAAATTCTTTTCATGCCTTATCCTCCTTTGGAAAGAATGCAGGGGCTGATATAAATCAGCCTCTGCAAACCAAGTTGTTGTTATCTGTTGTCTGTAATGTTGCAATCAACTGTGCCCTGCACAAACTGGATGTAGTCATTCAGTTCGGTAAAGCTTTCGCTTTCATCGCAGGCTGTTGTTCTGCCGGTGCGATCAAGATGAATATCTGCATTTTTGTCAATCGTTACATCATAGCTGCCGCCTGTAGCAATACCTGCAACAATGCCTGCTGCGCCCCATTCTTCCGGTGCGCCGCCTGTGTTATTCTGTGCCCATTTGATGTTTACATTGCCTTTCAGTACGCAGTTAATAAGCTTTGCGCCTTCTCCTGCACCTACAAATGCACCGACCTGACTTCCGTTAACCGTTACATTTCTAAGAGTCAAATCGCGGATGGTACCGCCGCCGAGATAGCCTGCAAATCCGCCTCTTCCGGTGGAAGTGCCCTGTACACCGCTTAAATTTGAAATGGTGTGTCCGTTGCCGTTGATGACCATAAACATACTCTTCAAAGCTGTCCATTCATATCCGGAAAGGTCAATATTGGCATTGATGTTAAGAACAACGCTCCTGCCCTCGGCGCCTAAAAGCTTGCCTTCGGCATCCAGCATATTGAAAATCATAAGCTCTTCGGCATTATCAACATTTGCCGTTCCGTAAATTTGACCATTTGCCACTTTTACGTCTTCGAATATATCCGAAACGTTAACTCTGACTTCGCTGCGGCACAGGGCGTCTGTACAAGTAAGAACGTACGTCATGTTTGCGCCCTCACCCACGAAAGCACCTTCGTAGATATGTCCCAAAGCGGTGCGGTCATCTTTTGCAGAAATACCTGTTTCGCTCTTAACGATTTCGACGCTGTTTCCTTCCTTGTCTGTGCAGGTAATGGCATAGGTGTTCCCCTCGATGCCGCAGTCTGCCAAAACAGCATCTGTTCTCGTCACTGTGCCGCCGTTATTCTGGCAATCATACATGGCAACAACTGCATTTACGTCTGCAGAGTCAACCTTTTTATCGCGATTTGCCGCATTAACGCCACAGATGTCTGCACGGAGGTAAAGCGGCATATTTGCATTTACGCCTGCGCCGTCATTTCCGTTATAGCAATTCCATGCTGCCTGGATATCATTGATGTCGATTTTGCCTGTTCCGTTTACATCTCCGGCGAGGCTGTTGTCAATTGTAAGATTGGTTCTTGTGTCGCCCGTCTTTGTTACACCAATTTTAGAAAGTGCAAGTGCCTTGTTGTCAGGTGTGTTCAAAGCGGTGGCATGGTCTGTGCCGTCTGCCACAAAGCCACTCTTTGTTACAAGGTAGCCATAGTGCTTGTGTGTGCTTGCAATCGTGTCGTACCACGGTGTTTCGTACATAATCGCGCCGTTATATGTATAAACTCTGTCGCTCTTTGCGTTTACAAGTACCAGTGCAACCCCTGCAACATACTCGTAAATTTCAACGTCGTCCGCGCCGATGCCTTTAACGCCGAGGCGCTTTACCTCGATTGTCATGTCACCCTTAATCTGGTCTTTTGTAACCTTGAAGTTGCCTTCATCATCATATGTGATTACAAGGTCATTCCCGTTGCATTTTCCGGAAACTTCGTAATCATAATCATTGTCGTAGCCTACGATTTTACCATTGTAATCCGCGTCTGTTGTTGCAATGGGAGCACCTTCAAGACCTTCGCCCAGCGTTACATTGTAAGAATAGAAGATGTAAACTGTTGCATTTGCCTTATCCGCTACGGGTGTTACATCGATTGTGTTTGCCGCCCAGCCTGTATCAACCGTTGCTTTGGCTACAGTGAATGCACCGAACTTATTCTGGTCAACGCCAACATTGAGTGCTGTGAAGGAGAGCTGTTTGAATACTTTGCCGTCTACTCTGTCAGAGCCGTAAACCTTGAAGCGAAGTGTGTTTTCGTCTACCTCTTCAATACCTGCGCCAATTTTGTTCCATTTAAATACCTTGTTGTCATAGTCAAGTGTAATCTCTGCATCGTTCCATGCCATATTCTTGCCTGTCATATCTGCAACAGATACTTCAACCAGGAAGCTTGCGTTCGGGTCAACCTTCATATCTCTTTCGCCGAGCATGATGCCGCCCTTGGGTGTTAAAACAGTCTTGAATTTGTAATCTGCCTCGGAGAACCAGATGGCTTTGTAGGTAGCATTTGCAAACGCCTGTGCATCAACGGTATCCGAAACGCCGTCTTCCGCTTTGTCATCATCAATTAAATCCCAGCCCACAAAGATGAAGCCGTCTTTCTCGATGCCTACGGGGACGCTGATGGTTTCTCCCAAGTTATAAATATCTGTCTGGCTGATATATCTGCCAGCGTCATACCCGCCACCAAAATCAAATGTAACTGTTACCTGATTTTCGTTTGCAACCAGAGGTACCTTATACAGCGTGTCATCATTTACATCTGCAATATTGTTGAAAAGCTTGATATCACGGTCTGCATTTGGATCGGCTGCAATTGCTGCTTCCGCTTTCGCCAGTGCTGCTTCAAAGGAGAACTCTTCTTCGCCGCCGTATGCAGCTACGAACGTGCCAATATCTTCCTGCACATCAACACCTTCGCCGATGACATGTACTTCGTATGTAAGTCCGCTTACTGCACCGGATTCTTCCACCGTGTTTCCTGTCGCAGTAACTTTAGCACCTTCTTTATTTGAGTAAGACCTTATTGTAAGGTTTGAATCTTTAAGTGTATTACCCGTGAATGTAATTTGCTCTTTTGCACTTACTAAAGCTTTTGCATTCTGGAAAGTACTGTCTGTCACGCTGAATGTTTTAACGTCCTGATCGTTTCTGTTGTCACTTACTCCATATTTCCAGTCAATAAATGTAGAGGCGTTAATATTGGCAGTAACATTCTCTATTGCCGCACCTGCACCTTCACCGCAAATAATTGCTGTTGTGTTGTTAACGGCAGGATTGCCTATGAAAGTACAGTTGTCTACGACAATATTTGCCTTTGTGGATATTGCACGCATATAAGTGGTGTTTCCTGTGTTGGTTGCTGTGCTCATATCAACGGTTAAGTTTTTAAATGTTGCATCAGCTTCCGTCCGGAATGCACATGTATTATTTCCTCTGTCATAAATTACGCAGTCAAATTTAATTGTTTTGTTGTTACCATCGATAGTTACAGGCTCTTTGATGGTCAAGGCAAAATTATCTGCTCTTACATTCCACTCATCTGTAATGGTAACATTTTCTAAAAGTGTAAGTGTGTCACCGCTTTTAATTGCTTTTAAAGCCTCTGCAAAATCGCTGTAAAGTGTATCGCCGATTTTAGCAACTGCAGGAACAACAACGCCGATGCCGTTTTCATCAACATCAACTGTAAGGTTTTTGCCATTGGTATTGGTAAGATTGATTTTTCCGGTAAATGCAGACAAATCAAGGTTTGTAGACTGTTCGCCGGATACATAATCAGAAACGTCAATTTCAAGTGTGCCTGCACCGGTGATTTTGTTTGCGTTTAAACCGCCCACTAAATCAACTTTCAGCGTTCCGCCTTCTTCGATATGAATTTCATTTGCGTTTACGCCGATTGCACGACGTCTTGCCAAATCAGCATTATCAACGAGCATTTGTCCTTTGCTCTTAATCGTAACATCTCCAACCATAAGGGTGGAATTTTCAATTGTTGTTTTACCTGTTACGCTAATAGGTGTACCTTCTTCAATTGCCATAGAAGAACCGTTTTTCATTGTAAGCGCCTTCAGGTTTACCTTTTCTGCGGTTGTGTCTTCTACACCATCATCTACTATAATGGTGGAATTATCCATGGTAAGATTATTAAATACACTTTCATCCGGACTGAAATATGTAGGTTTATCTTCAAGCGTAATGTTATGCCCCTTTACAGTCATAGTGGAGTTTTTCATTGTTTGTTTATAAAAATTATTTAATCCAAAAGCAACATTACCCTTTATGTCAATTACAGAATCGTTAATAGTAGCACTGCCCGTAAAGCCTAAATCGGCAACCTTGATAAGTGCATTATTGGCAACAAGCTTGCCATTATAAAGCACGGCAATGCTCATGTCCTGATAAGTTCCCTTATGAAAGTCAATGACTGCCTGCTTTTCTGCATTTTCTGCGCCTACTGTAAGCGTGTTTTTAATATGACTGTAGCCGACACTTGAGCCCGTACCACGTGCAGACTGCAGGCGTGCACCGGGTTCCAGTGTTACTTTATAGGTCATATCCCACTTACTGCTTGCGTTGCCAAATACAGCACCATCCTGTATCGCCACCGACAGGTAGGAATAATTTTTATGATTATTATCAAAACAATTTCCGGATACGGTTGTTGTTTTTTCAATGATTATGGGTGATTTTTTAGCATTTACTGTTGCATATGCATACGCACCACTATAATTTGAAAAATGCGTTGTACCCCAACCTTCGGTTTCTGCATTGTAATCAGAGCTTACATAAAGCGTGGGAACATCTGCATACAGCTCTACCATTCCCTCGCCCTGCTCCTCTGTGCCTTCGCCGATAGTTTCTATTTCTTCTTCGGCGAGCGCAATGCCATTTTCCATGGCACTATCAAAGGATGCTTCTTCTGCAAAAGTCATCATACCCATAGTGCTCATAAGCATGGTAATTGCCAAAAATGCGCAAAGTAATTTTTTGAGCTTCATTTCTTTACCTCTTTCTGTTTAAATCTTGATTGTCGGGAAAAGTCCGTTTCCCTACGGGCAGAGAACGGGATAAACATCATTCCGTCCGTTCTCTGCATGCCGGATAGAATAACGTGTGGGATTTCCTCACCTCCAAATAGTGCCATGTGGCAGTGCTCAATTTTTTGTGGGCGGTGCTAATTTGAAAAAGCAACTGCCACATAAAGCACCGGACAAAAGACCCATTTTGCCCGCCGCCCATATATAATTAATCAGCAAAGCTGAATAACTATCTGAAAAATCTTCCAATTAGCGGAATGGAATGCTTAAATTGTCTTCATTCGTTTTTACCCGTCGGAGCAGGTTCTTCTTTATATTCCTCCCCGCGAAGATACCCGAGAAGTTTTTTCTTCGCCGTCTTATTTTCTTTTTCCGGAGGTGCATCCATAAAGAGCATTAGCAGTTCGTTCCATTCCTCAATAGAAGCAAGACCGCTTGGAACTCGTTCCGCAAGAGAATGTGCAAGATTTCGTTTTTCTTTCCGATGATAAATCTTTTAGTTGTTCTGCCCGTTCGCATTTGGTAACGGTAAGTATTGCGTCGAGTAGTTCCATAGAGCCTCCTTTTGTTGCTAACGAATAACTGTCTTATTCCTTTTGTGTATCTATTACCTTTAATATTCTGTCATACAGATTTTCAAGCAGCATCTGCGTCTTTTCGCCATCATCCCATATTGCATAATCAATTACGAAAGCAATAATGGAATAAATAAATGTTTCCGCTTGCTCATAGGTGCAACCAAAAATTTTGATTAACTCACCTGCATACTTTTCATACCAAAGCCTGAAGTCTCTTGCCTTCTTACGCATACGTTCGCCAAACAGCGGGCTTGTGGTAATTTGAATAGCAAGGCGTAGCTCGTACTTGTATTTTTCAACCTCATCTAGAAAACTGTCAAAATATCCGCGGATGTCATTCGTATGAGCCATAGTGAAATCCAAGAGTGCATCCACTACATTCGACATACCGAACTTTCCAGCACTTATCCATATATCGTCTTTGTTCTCAAACCAGTAGTAAAGACTGCTTTGCGCAAGTTTTGCTTCTCTGCACAAATCACCTATGGATGCATTAGCGAGCCCCGTCTTCAAAAGATAATCCCATGTAGTCGTGAGTATTGTTTTCTTTTTGTCGGATACATCGTAACTGTCCATTCAAATTCAACCCTTTCGTAGCATACTTGTCGCCGCATTGCACCGTAATGTAATGGTCATTACATGTGATGTCAAAAAAAATATGCCTTGCAACACAATCGAAATTATGTTGTAAGGCATATCGAAATTGACATAAAAGGAATTAAGCTACTATATGACATACACATACGTTTTTAGAAAACAGCATAATTATTAGACCGGTCATTGTTGGTTTTTGCAAAACCGGTCTGTTTCAGTATGTCTTTTTTAATGCATATTGATGATTTTTCTATAAAACAACAGTAAATCATTGACAAACACTCCTGAACATGCTATAATATGTACGCTGTTGGTATTGAACTCGGCTGTAATATACTACATAATTTCGATTATGTGGTATTTTTATTTTAAAGCCGTAATAGTCCTAATCTTTGAATTTGTCTACGGTGTATTTCACCGGTTTCCATTGTGTATATACGTGTGGTGTTTACGCTTGAATGTCCAAGAATGTCTGCAAGTCTTACAATATCTTTTTGAAGTGTGTAAAAAGTGCGTGCGAAAAGATGCCTTAAATTATGCGGGAACACTTTATATTTAGATACTTTTGCACTTTCACAAAGTGCTTTCATCATTTTCCATATCGTGCTTCGATCGAGCGGTTTTCCTGTTTTTGTAATAAACACGGAACCGCTTGTTATATTTTGACTTTTCGCGTATTCTGTGAGCATTCTGCAAAGATCCTTTGGCAAAATTACAATTCTCATCTTACCCTTACAGTTAATAGTTGCCTTTCTTATCTTTACGGCCTCAACTGTTATATGCTGTAATTCCGATACTCTGATTCCACTTGAACATATAGTTTGCATTAGCAAGTATAATCTTTGGTTGCTTTTTGCTTTTGCGGCATCAAGCAATCTTTCGTATTCTGCTTTTGAAAGTTCTTTATCCTTTTGTGCAAAAATCTGTTTTTGGATTTTGAGCATTTTAACCTTCATCTCATACCAATTATTAAATTCAAAAAAACTGTTGAGCGAGGATAAAACAGAATTAACAGATACAGGAGCAAATTTACCTATCAAATATTCTTTGTAATCAAGAACTTTCCTTTTGTCAAGTTCGGAACCCAAGGTCCACTCTGAGAAAGCTTTGATATCACGTATATATTTTTCTAGCGTAGCAGAAGCCTTTTCTTCATTAATTAAAAAATCCTTAAAATTTTTAATTAAATCATCTGTTATAATTTTAATCATTGTACAACTTCCTTTCTATATTTACATTATTATTTTACCACGAACATAATAATATTCAATGAAGTTGCCAATAATTTACTATTTTCTACAAAAGTACACCCTGATATGTGCAACAAAATGTCGCAAAATATCAATATGTATATTGTATCGTCTTTAATTATACCAATAAATAGTAATTTGTCAACAGTTTTTGTTAATTTTATTGACGAATTCGACATTGTATTGTACAATATTAATGAGGGAAGTGATTTTATTGGATTTATATAAAGACTTAATACGCAGGAGAATAAAAGAAAAATTCAATACCATTGAAAATTTTTCGAAACATACAAACATTCCGCGTACAACAATAAATTTTATATTAAAAAACGGTGTATCATTATCTAATTATGGCATGGTAAGTACAATCTTAAAAGAACTTGACATCCAGTCTATTAATGAACATCCTGTCGTCATGGATGATGAACTGCTGGATTTTATAAAAATTTATAGTTCGCTTGACGATGTTGGGAAGCATACTGTGACCTCGGTGGCAGAAACAGAGTACAGACGGCTTCATCCTGAATTTTTAGAAAAGGCTATTATTGCTGCATATGGAAGCATAGCTTCGGGGAACCCTTTGACAGAAGAAGAGAAAGCAATTATGGATATAGTTGACAAAATAAAAAAGGATAACAATGAAAAATAATTTAGCTAAGCATAAAGCACGCAAAATATTATTGCAAAATAAACTTTACGCATTGACTGAATATGATGATTTACAACGCATTATTGAATCGAATCAGTTCACGATTATCGAATATAAAAAACATAGTAATTCAGAACCTGTGTCTGAACTTATAAAAAGATTAAGGGTTGAAAATGAAACCCGGCAAAACGACTCTTTCTTATATATAAATAATAACCTAAAATTCTTATTTATAAATGCAAATGTTTCTATCGAGGACAAGTGCGCCCTTTTGCGCCATGAACTTGGACACATCTGTGATCATGATTTGAAAAGCAGTAATCCACAAAACTCCAGAATAAAAAGAGAAGAGTTTGCAAATGAATTCTCCGGGTTTGCTAAGAATCCCGGTATTATTTTTAAATTATATATTCTTGTAATAAAAAAATGGAAACGGTTAGTCAGTATGGTGGCTCTAATAGCTTTTGTCTTAGGGCTATCTGTTATGCTTAAGCCCTTAATAATTCAACCGGCAAAACCTGTAACAGGCACTGCATCAACCTCTATAAATTCCGATAGTATATATTATGTAACATCAGCCGGCAAAAAATATCATCGAAAACACTGCATTGCCATTAAGTATAAAAATAATTTGACAGAAATCAAATTAAACGACGCTATAAATACCGGATACAATGCATGTATGATATGTAATCCGGCGGAATGAATGTATTGCTTCTTTATACTACTTCAAACAACGCATGGTTTTCGTTATCCAAAATAAAAAGCACAGAGCATTTTTAAGCCCTGTGCTTGAATTGAGGACTGGGGTTCAATTCCTTACGAAAACCTTCGACAGTAACGAAAATACTATTTTAGAGGAACACCATTTAGAACCTGAAAACCGCATAAAAAAGCGCGATGACACTACTGACAGTAATATCATCACGCTGCTAGGGCGGAGAAGTTAAGTTTTATATTAATACACTTTTGATTTTAAGGAATAGTGAAGAGTGAATAGGTAAAAAGTAAAAGACGACAAGTTGAAACTTGTCGTCTTTTGGCGGAGAAGGAGAGATTCGAATTATAAAGCATTCACTAAATTGTGATAAATCATTTATAACACAATCAATAAATCCGCTATTTTGCCGCCTTTTACAATCAACATAAATAAATTAAGATAAATATAAAAAAATTGTCTAAAGGGAAAAAATAAGGGAAAACTTTTCCTTTCTCGCCAAAAATCACAACCGTGCAAACCGCAACGGCTACTCCGACTACCATTATTATAATACAAAAAATTGCTATGTCAAGCAATGCTCAACACGAAAAAAGCAACTAACCGCTTTAGAAAGTCTTTTTTGTTGCTGTATTGATTTTTGGTTTCATTTTTGATATAATTTATATTGACGGTTAGATATTTTTATTCCTCTGATTCCAACCGTCAAAGTGGTTGATACAGAAATGATGCTCCTGTTAGTTCGGGAGCATTGTTTTTTTATCTTGCGGACAATCCATAGGACAGTCCGGCGGAATGTCTGCGGAAAATCCGCTTGTATTGCTTTGAATTACAAAATTTTTGAGTCTTTAAACATTCTATATAGAATACTTTCGTTATATTTATTTTTAGATGCAGTTGTTGCGATTTGTCCTATTTTTTCGCATAATTTACTAATCTTTTCGTTTTCAATACGCTGTTTTACATCATCACTTCCGCAAGCTCTCTTACTTTTTTCAAAAACTGCATATATATCCTCTAAATCATTCAGGTCCGCTAATCTATTGCGTGATAGACTGCCTTTGCGTACTCTATAAAAATATTTACCGTTTTTTGAATTACAAAATTTTTCTATATTATGGGACATTCTGCTCCATATTTCAACATCCTCATAAGTGCTTAAAGTTTCATCAAACAAACAATCTTTAAAAAGATTTTTCTTAAAAATTTTATTCCATACCATTCCTACCATATAATTTTTATAAAGCATATCAAAATTATTTTCAGGAATGATTTTTGTATTTCCTGTTATATCTTGCATAATACTTACATAAGGGCTTGAATCAAATATACTTCCGTTAGGATATAATATACACACGCCTCTTGAAACACAAACATCCGCTCCAAAAGTTATTATATTTTTCATCAACTCAGAATAGTAATCATAGGAAATATAATCATCCGGGTCACAAAACCCTATATATTCTCCTGTTGCCGCTTTTATGCCTGTATTTCGTGCAGCAGATACACCCCTGTTTTGTGTCTTTATATAAATAAATCTTTTATCAGTTTTAGAAAAAAGTTTACAAATATTGCCGCTGCTGTCTGTGCTGCCATCATCAACACATATAAATTCTATATCTTGATAATCTTGCATTGAAAGACTTTGCAAGCATTCCGTTATATAGTCCTCAACATTATAAACCGGCACAATAACACTTAATTTTTTCATTTCTTCATCCTCCATAAGAAAGTATATATCATTTATTAAATACGGTCAATATGCTCTAAAATTACACAAAACCGTCAGAAATGTTCATTTTGATATTAAAGTATATTGTTTGTCTCCTCAAACAAAAAACCTTTAAGGGGTAAAATAAGGGCAACAAAAGCGACCCGCCATATTTTGACGGGTCACAGCTTATTTATTTGCCTTCAGGAGCTCAATTTCTCGCTTTAATTCATCAACACGATTTACTGCGTAAATGGCATCACAAACTTGAATATGTCCGCTCAGCTCATCAATGCCCTTGTTTAATTCTTTGACTTTATCCCAAAGTATGTAAATCAGGTTTTCTATTTGCATCCGCTCTTTTGGGTTTCCGTCAATCTCCGGCAAGGCTTTTTCTACTGCACAAAATAAAGCTTCAATTTCCTCCATTTTTACCGCTGCATCTTCAAAAAATTTCATTTAAAACATCCTTTCTTTGTCCGGAGCGGTAGCCGCTCCGTTATTGTATATATTATATATCTATTCCTGTAAATAGTCAATATGCAAATCGAATATATTTACAGGAATATATAAAAATAATTTTGTATACAATATATATTGACAGGAATAGATAAAGCTGATATAATATATAAACAAGATAAGAGTTACCAATCGGTAAAGGAGGTATAACACATTGGCAATTTCTAAAGCACAACAAAAATCTGTGCACAAATATGTAAAAGCAAATTATGACAGAATAGACTTGACACTTCCAAAGGGTCAAAAAGATGCTATTAAAGTATATGCAGCCTCTAACGGGGAAAGTGTAAACGGCTTTATATCTCGGTTAATAGTTGAGGCTATGAATCAAAAGGAGGTTTTAATAAATGAGTGAAAGAGAACAGGCAAAAATGATTATTGATTCTCTGCCGGAATACAAACTCGGTAAATTGCTTGTATTCTTGCGTGGTGTTGCATTTGATGACGATATTGAGGATGATATGTTTTGCGAAAAATTGTATCAAGATTATTTGAATAGCACTGAAACTGAAAAAAATGATTATGTCCCTTTTGAGGAGCTTTTAAAGAATTGCGGGGTTTCTCAGAATGAATTATAAAATCATTATCGAAAGAAAAGCGGAAAAATATATCCTGAAGCAGCCCAAAGAGCAGCAGTTGAGAATTTTATCCGCAATAAACAAATTACCTTTAACAGGTGATATTAAGCAGTTGAGAGGACACTCCGACATATATCGTTTGCGTGTCGGCACATACCGCATCATTTACAGTATAAATAACGGTGAATTACTTATTTATGTTATAGATGTTGGTAATCGTGGAGATATCTATAAAAAATACTAAATATACAGATAACGGAGCGGGGAAAATCCGCTCCGTTTTATATATGTTCTATACCGCTTCTATACCGCTTTGAAGCGGTATAATAGTAGTAAAAATCACTTTGCTTTTTTGCCTCTTTCTGTCCCTTCTGATACAGCTATGTTTCTCGGTTCATTATCGCTTTGAAAAGGGATTGATACATCAGGAATATCCCAATCACAATTTAAATCCCAATTTGTATTTAAATCCCAATTATCCGGCAAATGATTTTTCATATGTTCTAACATAGAATCACCCTTTTAAACGGTCAAAATCGTCTTTTATAGAAGTAAGCCATCTTTCAGAAAGTTCAATATGTTCCGCTCTTTTGCCTCTATTCGTTTTTATTGCAGTAAGCTCTGTTTCCGCATCTTTAATATACTTCAAGAAGTCTGCAACAATCTTCTTAGCATTAGATAATACACAGGTTGCCTCATTGTATTCATTATTAAAAGCTGCAATTTCTTCAGCAGTAGCAAAAAACATTTTGCTCTTTAGCTTTTGCCTTTCAGCTTCCGCTATATTGCGTACAACAGCGGAGCGGTCACAGTCGTTGATTTGTTCGGACAATTCATCGATTCTTGACTGCGTTTTCTCTTTTTCCTTGTTTATGCGTTCTATTGATGCGGCGGTTATCTCCTTCAGGAGATTGTGCGACCGCATTAAACTATTATATAAAGTCTCACAATCCTGTTGTGCCTGTGTCAAGTTTTTAAAACTATTCATTTTCTGCCTCCTCAGAGTTATAAATTTTTGTTTGTGCGGTCAAAAGGTCATTTTCAATGAGTTCAATGTCCTTTTTTAAGCCTGATAACAGAGTAACAATATCATCAAGCATTGAAGTAATTTCAATTTTCTCGGCCTTAGTCATTTTTTATATCCTCGCTTTCTGTCCCCATTTTCTGTCTCTTTATTTCTGCTCCTATTTCCTGTATCTCATTTTCCGGGACAATTAAAGTTAAATCTTCAAGTGCTCTTTTGTGGATTTTATGCACTCTCCGCAAATATGTGTCCTCTTTTCCCAAAAAGTCTTCTTTGTTACAAAACATCAAGTCAGTCACATCTTCCCATTTCATAAAATCAATATATCTTGTTAAAATAACACATTTTTTGTCTGCGTAGCCTCTCCCGGTGATTGATAGCATATTTACATACTTTGTTATGCGTTTTCGCTTTAAAGTCAATATTTGATACAGTTCAGATATTTGTTGCTTAATGTCTTGTAATATAGCAACATTTTCAGCAATGCGGTCATTTATAGGGCCGCTCCCGTGCGGCATACCATCAAGTATTGGGGATTGAGGAGCGGTTTTATCCTGTATAAATTCTGCTCTCAATTCCAATTTTTCTATATCATTTGATACATCACGGTAACTATTTAACCATTGCTTTACATCTTCAACGCTCGGCACATCCGCATCACCTCCTGAAAATGTCTTGCGGACAATCCATAGGACAGTCACAAAACACACACCTGTATTTGTTATCTTAATATAGCTCTTTCTTTTTCTCTTACTCTTTCTCTATATGTCCGTAACAGTTTTGTCACTATGTGACGGATTTTTTGCGTTCTCTTAATTTCCGCATCCTTGCTGCACTTGCACCTTCACTACCATAATCAAGTATTTCTTGTTGTGCTGTTAGAAAAAAAGTGTCATTGTCAACGATTTCTACCAATCCACATCTTGCGAGTATTTTTATAGCCTCTGAAACATTATTTTCTGTTTCACCTATAAAAGCTGCAATTTCAGCGTCAAAGGAAGGTAAAAGTGAAGTATATTCAATTATGCCGTCAGATTTTAATGCTTTGAGTTGTAACATAAGATATATACACAAAATACGGTATCCGTTTTCAAGTGTGCGAATTATTTTTATATTTTTATCATCAAAAAATCCGTCTTTTAACTTCAACCAAAAATACCGCTTTTCTTTTTCCTTTTTCACTTTGTCTGTTTCGGTGTCCTCAGCATATTCAGCAAAAGGATTGCTTTGATTATTTGCCATTTTTAGCACTCCTTTTCTGATTGTTTTGCAAGCCATTCTTCCAAACCGGAGCGGGGAATGATTATTGATTTACCTATTCGTATTGTGGGAAAGTCCTCACGCTTGCAAAGTTCATACATAACAGGTAAAGATATACCTAAAACTTTTGCTGCTTCTGCCGGCCTGTAAGTCAATTTTTCATTTGCAACATTTGCATTCATTGCACTCATCCTTTCTTTTATAGAATTTAACAAATAATAAAGAATTTATTTGTTTTGTATTGACTTTATTTAGATTATATAATATAATTATGTTAATTATCAAGTACAATTAAATTGCAAATAATAAATTATGAAAGGTTGTTTGTTAATATGAATAACATTATATATGATTGGTGTAAAATTGGAGAAAGAATTTATACTGAGAGAAAAAATAATAAAATCTCTCAATTTGAATTAGCGAAAGAAATAGGGATAGCAAGGCAAACTCTTTCAAAACTTGAACGGGGTGAATGTGTAAATATAGGACTTGATACACTTTTGGAGCTGTGCAATATTTTTAATTGTGAAATTGGCTATTTATTATGCGAGTATGATTGTAAAACAAGAGCGGCAACGGATATTGTAAAAGAAACAGGATTGAGTGAAAAAAGCATTGATATTTTAAAAAAAGCAAATACAGAAATAATTCCTGAAGATTATTCTGAGAATGATGAAATATATAGACAAATGTGTATTGAAATAAACAAGTCAAGACAGCATTTTCTAAAATTTATCGATAGTGTGATTAAATCGAAAGAGTTTTCTAAAATTTCAAATGATTGTGAAATAATTAATGACGATTATACAAAGTACGAACGCCTTAATCTCGGTTTATATTGGGAAATGGAAAAAAGATTTAATGACTTTATAGAAAACTTTACAAATTTAAAATCTATTCAAGATAAAATTGATAAGCGGTACGAAATGGAGGTTTAAATAATGGCAAAGAAAAATAATACCCGTGCAGCTCAGGGCACAGGCAATATAAGAAAAAAGACTGTTATACGCAAAGGCAACACTTACACCTATTGGGAGGCACGATATACCGCTGGGATAGATGCCGGAACAGGTAAACAGATACAAAAATCAATATCAGGTAAAACACAAAAGGAAGTCACACAGAAATTAAAAGAGGTATTGCATCAGCTTGACACAGGGACATATAACACACCATCAAAAATGACTGTTGCAGCTTGGCTTGATATATGGCTCTCTGAATATGTAAAACAATCTTGTAAACCTCTTACTTATGACACTTACAAAAGCCGTGTTGAGATACACATAAAGCCCGCCTTTGGTAATGTTGCCTTGCAAGCTCTTACAACAGTTCAGATACAGAAATTTTTAAACAGCTGCACAACAGATAAAAATTTATCTCCAAAAAGTATAAAGAACATACACGGCATACTGCATAAAGCACTTGAACAGGCGGTCAAGCTGCATTATATCACTTATAATCAGGCTGATGCGTGTGAATTACCCCGACAGGTAAAGAAAGAGATAAAGCCGCTTGATGAAAATGAAATTGCGAAATTTCTTGATGCTATTGCAAACGGTGAAGAATTTAAAAATCTTTTTACAGTCGCTTTATTTACAGGTATGCGTGAAGGTGAAATTTGCGGCCTTTCGTGGGATGCAGTAAACTTTAAAGACGGTACAATAACAGTAAAGCAACAACTTCAAAAGGGTAAAGAAAAAGGTAGTCAATATTACATATCAACTACCAAAAACGATAAAGCAAGAGTTATTACTGCCGCTCCTTATGTTATGCAAATACTCAGGGAAACAAAAAGTCAACAATTTACTGCAAGGCTGCAGCTCGGAGCAACTTGGAATAATGAATGGAATCTTGTATTTACAAAAAATGACGGTTCTTTCATACCGTGTCAAACAGTTCTGAAGCACTTTAAAAAAGCTGCTGCAAGAATAGGCTGCCCTGATGCACGATTTCACGACCTCCGGCACACTTACGCCGTTACCTCACTTCAGGAAGGTGATGACATCAAAACGGTTCAACAGAATTTAGGACACGCAACCGCATCATTTACTCTTGATGTATACGGACACGTTAGCGAAAAAATGAAAAAAGAAAGTGCTGCAAGAATGGAGCGGTTTATAAATAAAATTAGGGCATAAAATAGTGGTTTCAAATCTGTAAAGGGAAAACTAAAGGGAAAACAGTATAAAAAGACAAAGAAAAAAGCCTTGAAACACTATGTTTTCAAGGCTTTCTCTATGGCGGAGAAGGAGAGATTCGAACTCTCGCACCAGTTTCCCAGCCTACTCCCTTAGCAGGGGAGCCCCTTCGACCTACTTGGGTACTTCTCCAAAATATTCAGTTTCAGTTGCCCGCCGTTCCTGCAAGCCCGCTCCGCAACACGCGGCAGAGCCACAAGAGGGCGATGCTTTGCAGGAGGCGGAATTTGGCGGAGAAGGTGGGATTCGAACCCACGGCTCTTTCGAGTCACCGGTTTTCAAGACCGGCTCCTTAAACCGCTCGGACACCTCTCCCTGCATGAAACAAAAACTATTATAGCAAAAAAACGCTATGCTGTCAACTGTTTTTTTAAAAATAATTTATTTTGTTTTCTTTTTTAGAAAAGATGCAGGTTTTTCTTGACAAAAGTGCCTGCGCGTGGTAAAATATATAAGATAAATCTTTAAGGACGATACAGAGATATCGGCAAGATTGTGATAAAGGTGCAGCTATGGGCTGTGTTTTTTGGTGCGTCTTGTTTTTTAAAGGGCACTTTTTTAATGCCCGGAAAGGATTCAAAATGCAAGAGATAAAAAACATGCTTTCGATAAATTCTGACCTCGACGGAAAAAAAGCTTTTATCCGTCGTTTTGCGCCCGATTTTTCCCATTTTGATGATGTGACTATTTTACCCGGCTTTTGTGATGTGCATGTGCATTTCCGTGAGCCGGGTTTTTCGTATAAAGAAACGATGGCAACGGGAAGCCGCGCGGCGGCGGCGGGCGGTTTTACGGCGGTGTGCACAATGCCTAATCTCGACCCCGTGCCGGATAGCGCCGAAACCCTTGCGGTGCAAAAAGCGGCAATTGAAAAGGATGCGGTTATAAACGTGTATCCTTTGGGTGCAATTACAAAAGGCGAGAAGGGGGAAGCCCTTTCCGATATGGAGCATATGGAGGCGATTGCTTTCTCGGATGACGGCAGAGGCGTGCAAAGCGAGAGCATGATGCGGTCTGCCATGGAAATGGCAAAAAAATGCGGCAAAATTATTGCGGCACATTGTGAGGATAACAGCCTGCTTTTTGGCGGGTACATTCATGACGGAGTGTATGCCCGCGCCCACGGGCACCGCGGGATTTGCTCGGAAAGTGAGTATGGTCCAATCAAGCGGGATATACAGCTTATAAAGGAAACGGGATGTGCATACCATGTGTGCCATATTTCCGCAAAGGAGAGCGTGGATTTAATTCGAAGGGCAAAGCGCGAGGGCGCAGACATCACCTGCGAAACCGCGCCACACTATTTGATTTTTGATGACTCGGATTTAGAGGAGGACGGGCGATTTAAAATGAATCCGCCCCTTCGGGACAGGGCAGACAGAGAAGCCCTTATAGAAGGCATACTGGACGGGACGATTGATATGATTGCCACCGACCATGCACCCCACGCGGCAGAGGAAAAGGCAAAAGGGCTTGAAAAAAGCGCCTTTGGAATTGTGGGTATTGAAACCTCTTTCCCGGCAATGTATACCCACTTTGTGAAAACGGGCATTTTGTCCATGGAAAAGCTTATAGAGCTTATGTGCATAAATCCGCGAAAGCGCTTCGGTATTCCCTTTGGGGAGGAGTTCTCCCTTTGGAATTTAGCGGAAAGCCGTAAGATTACGGAAAACGCGCTTCTCTCCATGGGAAAGGCAACGCCCTTCCTTGGAAAAACTTTGGATGCAGTCAATTACCTTACCGTTTCGGGCGGCAAGGTTGTGTATACGAAATAGGAGGAATGTAAAATGGCAAAAAGAACAGATGTTAAGAAAATCCTGATTATCGGCTCAGGACCGATTGTAATCGGACAAGCTGCCGAGTTTGACTATGCGGGCACGCAGGCATGTCTTGCCCTCAAAGAAGAGGGGTACGAGGTAGTGCTTTGTAACTCCAACCCCGCAACCATCATGACGGATACCACAATTGCGGATAAGGTGTATATGGAGCCGCTGACGCTTGAGTATGTTGCGAAAATTTTGCGTTATGAACGTCCGGATGCGATTGTGCCGGGTATCGGTGGGCAGACGGGATTAAACCTTGCCATGCAGCTTGAGAAGAAAGGCATTTTGAAGGAATGCGGCGTAGAACTGCTCGGAACGACAAGTGAAAGCATTGAAAGAGCGGAGGACAGAGAGCTTTTCAAAGAGCTTTGCCAGTCCATTAACGAGCCGACCATTCCTTCCGAAATTACATACGATTTAGAGGAAGCCAAAAAGGCTGCAGCGGAAATCGGCTATCCGGTTGTGCTTCGCCCTGCATTTACCTTGGGCGGCACCGGCGGCGGTTTTGCCAATGATGAAGAAGAACTTATCGAAATCGGCAAAAATGCCTTCAAGCTTTCGCCCGTGCATCAGGTGCTTATCGAAAAGAGCGTAAAGGGCTATAAAGAAATAGAATTTGAGGTTATGCGCGATGCAGATGACCATGCCATTACCATCTGCGGCATGGAAAATGTGGACCCTGTTGGCGTGCATACAGGGGACTCTATCGTCGTAGCGCCGATTATGACGCTTTCAAAAGAAGACGAGAAAATGCTCAACGACAGCGCGATTAAAATTATCCGTGCGCTGAAAATTGAAGGCGGCTGTAACGTACAGTTCGCGCTGAATCCCCATTCCAGCGAATACTACCTGATTGAAGTAAACCCCCGCGTTTCCCGTTCCTCGGCACTTGCCTCGAAGGCAAGCGGCTATCCCATTGCCCGCGTAACGGCGAAAATTGCTGTGGGTATGCGCCTTGAGGATATTAAAATTGCCAATACAACGGCGGCGAAGGAGCCGAGCCTTGACTATGTGATTGCAAAGCTTCCCCGCTTCCCGTTTGATAAGTTTGCCACTGCGCCCAACACCCTCGGCACACAGATGAAGGCAACAGGCGAGGTTATGGGCATTGGTTCAAGCCTTGAAGAATGCTTCTTAAAATCCGTTCGCTCTCTGGAAACAGGCGCGTGCCACTTCCATCTGCCGAAATTTGACGGCAAGACCAAAGAAGAGCTTCTCGACTATATCGCGGAATTTAAGGATGACAATATTTTTGCCGTGGCAGAGCTTATGCGCCTTGGCACGGGGATTGAAGAGCTGTATGATGTAACAAAGATTACACCGTATTTCCTTGAAAACATCAAGAAAATTGTAGATATGGAAAGCGAAATCGCGGCAAAACCCGGATGCGCAGAAACCCTGAAGGCGGCAAAGAAAATGGGCTTCGGGGATGCCTTTATTGCAAAACTTTGGAAAATGGATGAACTGGAAGTTTTTGCCCTTCGCAAGAAGGAAAATATTTTCCCGATTTATAAGATGGTGGATACCTTCCATACGGATGCATACATTCCGTATTTCTATTCCTCCTATACGGGCGAGAATGCTTCGCGCCTTACAGACAGGAAGAAAATCGTGGTGCTCGGAGCAGGGCCTATCCGCATCGGGCAGGGCGTAGAATTTGACTATTCTACGGTACATGCCGTAACAACCATTAAAAATTCCGGCTATGAAGCCATTATTATCAATAACAACCCCGAAACGGTTTCCACGGACTACACAACGGCAGATAAGCTCTATTTTGAGCCGCTTTGCACGGAAGATGTTATGAATATCTTAGAGTTTGAGAAGCCGGAGGGTGTTATCGCTTCCCTTGGCGGACAGACGGCGATAAACCTTGCCGCACCGCTTCGGGACAGAGGCGTGAAAATCATCGGCACGGATTGCGATGCCATTGAACGCGCCGAAAACCGCGACAGCTTTGAAAAAATTCTGGAAGCCCTTGAAATTCCCCAGCCGAAGGGCAGAGCCGTTACGAAAATTGAGGACGGCGTAAAAGCGGCTGCGGAAATCGGCTACCCCGTTTTGGTGCGTCCTAGCTTCGTACTGGGTGGACGGGCCATGCAGATTGTAGGCTGTGAGGAACAGCTTCGCCACTACTTGAAAACGGCGGTTGCCATTGATGAGGACAAGCCTGTTCTGGTTGATAAATACATTCAGGGCAAGGAAGTGGAGGTAGACGCCATTTGTGACGGGCGTGACGTATTTGTGCCCGGCATCATGGAGCTTGTTGAGCGAACAGGCGTACACAGCGGTGACTCCATAAGCGTTTATCCCACCTTCAGTATATCCGATAAGGTGAAAGGCACTATCCTCGGCTACGCAAAGAAGCTGGGGCTTGGCATCGGTATTATCGGGCTTTATAACATTCAGTTTATCGTAGACGAAAAGGACGATGTATATATTATCGAGGTAAATCCCCGTTCCTCCCGCACAGTACCCTTCCTTTCGAAAGCCACAGGATACAGCCTTGCGGATATTGCAACGGAGGTAATTCTGGGCAAGAGCCTGAAGGAGCAGGGTATATTTGACCTGTATCCGGAAGAAAAGAAGCGCTTTTATGTAAAGGTGCCGGTATTCTCTTCCAACAAAATCCGCGGTCTGGACGCATACCTCTCGCCTGAAATGAAGTCTACCGGTGAAGCAATCGGGTATGATGATAAATTAAACCGCGCACTTTATAAGGCACTGCAGGCATCGGGCATGCATTTGCAAAATTACGGCACCGTATTTGCCACGATTGCCGATAAGGATAAGCCCGAGGCATTGCCGCTTATCCGCCGCTTCTATAACCTTGGCTTTAATATCGAAGCCACAGAGGGCACGGCAAAATTCCTGAAGGAAAACGGCATCCGCACCCATGTGCTTCGCAAAATCGGGGAGGGAAGTGACGAAATTCAGGATGCACTTCGTCAGGGACATATTGCATACATTATCAACACGCGTGACATCGGCTCTACCAATCAGGAAACCGATGGCTACCATATCCGCCGGTATGCTACGGAAAATAACATTACGATCTTTACGGCACTGGATACGGTGCGGGTGCTTCTCGACGTTCTGGAAGAAACAACGCTTCGCATCTCCACCATTGATGCATAAGGAGTAATCATGAAACAAGGATTTTTTGAAATCATAGAAAATACGCCTCTGACGCGCGACGTATACCGCATGCGCCTTTTGGGGGACACATCGGCAATTGTCGCACCGGGGCAGTTTGTAAACATTAAGCTTTCGGGGCTGTATCTCCGCCGTCCCATTTCCGTTTGCGACGTAGAGGGAGATGTGCTGACCATTTTGTATAAGGTAGTCGGCGCGGGGACGGAGCAGATGGCAGAGATGTCAAGCGGTACGCTAGACGTTTTGACGGGGCTTGGAAACGGGTATGATACATCCGTTTCCGGCGATGCACCGCTTCTTTTGGGTGGCGGCGTGGGCGTACCCCCGCTTTACGGGCTTTGCAAAAAGCTTGTGGCAGAAGGCAAGAATGTACGTGCCGTTTTGGGGTTTAATACGAAAGAAGAAGTTTTTTATGAAGCGGAATTCCGTGCCCTTGGCGCGCAAGTGACGATAACATGCGCCGACGGGTCTTACGGCGTACGGGGCTTTGTTACGGACGCACTCGGCGAGGGATATACATACTTTTACACCTGCGGACCGGAGCCGATGCTGAAAGCCGTTTTTGCGGCAACGAACACGGCGGGGCAGTTGAGCTTTGAAGAACGTATGGGCTGTGGCTTTGGGGCTTGCATGGGCTGTTCCTGCAAGACCCTTACGGGCAATAAGCGCATTTGCAAGGAAGGCCCCGTGCTTCGAAAGGAGGAGATTTTGTGGTAAATACAAAGGTTTCTCTTTGCGGCATCACGCTGGATAATCCCGTCATTCCCGCCAGCGGTACGTTTGGGTACGGCTACGAATTTGCCGAACTGTATGATATCAATATTTTAGGTACATTCTCTTTTAAGGGGACAACCCGCGACCCACGCTTTGGCAATCCCACACCGAGAATTGCGGAGTGCACGGCAGGGCTGATAAACGCCGTGGGACTGCAAAATCCGGGTGTGGATAAGGTAATCCAAGAGGAACTTCCCCGCATGCGGGCTTGTTTTCAGAAAAAGGTTATGGCAAATATCAGCGGCTTTGCGGTGGAGGAATACGTGCACTGCGCCGAAAAGCTTGATAAATGCGACGAGGTGGGCTGGCTTGAAATCAACGTAAGCTGCCCTAACGTTCACGGTGGCGGCATGAGCTTTGGCACGGTGCCGGAAAATGCGGCAGAGGTTACCCGCGCCGTAAAGGAAAAAACAACAAAACCCGTAATCATTAAGCTTTCGCCGAATGTAACGGACATTGTCAGCATTGCAAAGGCATGCGAGGCGGCGGGCGCGGACGGCATAAGCCTTATCAACACGCTTTTAGGCATGCGCATAAATCTCAAAACCGGAAAGCCTGTTATTGCCAATACGATGGGTGGCTTTTCGGGGGCTGCCATCTTCCCCGTTGCGGTGCGGATGGTATATCAGGTAGCAAACGCCGTAAAAATTCCCGTGGTGGGAATCGGCGGCGTGGAAACGGCAGAAAATGTAATTGAAATGATGATGGCGGGGGCAACCGCTGTGGAGGTGGGGGCGGCAAACCTTGTAAACCCCTATGCCTGCCGCGATATTATTTCTGACCTGCCTCGCGCAATGGAAAAATATAAAATACAGGCGCTTTCTGATATTATCGGGAGCGCGAGATAAGAAAGGGAGATAAAAATGGGAAAAGATGTAATTGTTGCCTGTGACTTTGACAGCGCGGAAAAGTGCCTTGCATTTTTAGATAAGTTTGAAGGCAAAAAACCATTCGTTAAAATCGGCATGGAGCTTTTTTACGGCGCAGGACCGGATATCGTGCGCCAAATCAAGGAACGGGGACATAAAATTTTCCTCGACCTTAAGCTTTGTGACATTCCAAACACGGTAAAAAAATCCATGGCGGTGCTTTCGCATCTCGATGTGGATATGACGAATCTGCATGCCTTTGGCACAATCCCGATGATGGAAGCGGCAATTGAAGGGCTGACCCGTCCCGACGGCACGCGCCCCATCTTAATCGCAGTTACCCAGCTTACAAGCACGGATGAAGAACACATGAAGCGTGACCTTTTAATTGATGCGCCCATTGACAAGGTGGTTATGCACTATGCGGAAAATGCCAAAGCCGCAGGGCTTGACGGTGTTGTGTGCTCTCCTCTTGAGGCAGGGAAGGTGCACGATGTATGCGGCGCAGGCTTTTTAACCGTAACGCCCGGCGTTCGCTTTGCGGACGGCGATGTGGGTGACCAGAAGCGCATCACCACGCCCGAAGGCGCGAAAAAGCTTGGGTCGGACTATATTGTGGTGGGCAGACCCATTACGGCGGCAGAGGACCCGGTGGCGGCATACGAAAGATGCATGAATGAATTTGTAGGATAAGGAGAATATACAGATGGAAAAAAGAATAGCAAAGGATTTACTTTCGATTAAAGCGGTCTTCTTCAGACCCGACGAGCCCTTCCCATGGGCAAGCGGCATTAAAAGCCCTGTTTACTGCGATAATCGTCTTACCCTGACGGCACCGGCAGTACGAACAGACATTGAAAACGGGCTGGCAACCCTTATTAAAGAGCATTATCCCGAGGCAGAGGTTTTAATGGGTACTTCCACAGCCGGTATTGCCCATGCTGCCATCACTGCCCATATTCTCGATATGCCGATGGGCTATGTCCGTTCCGGTAAGAAGGACCACGGCAGACAAAACCAGATTGAAGGCCGCCTTGAAAAGGGACAGAAGGTTGTTGTGGTTGAAGATTTAATTTCTACCGGCGGCAGCGTTTTGGAGGTTGTGGACGTACTGCGCGAAGCAGGGGCGGAGGTACTCGGTGTTGTGAGCATCTTTACCTACGGCATGGCAAAGGGAATTGCACGCCTTAAAGAAGCAAATGTAAAGAATGTTTCGCTTACAAACTTTGATGTGATTGCCGAAATTGCGGCAGAGGAAGGGTATATCCGCACAGCGGACGTAGCCCGTCTTATCGCATTTAGAAATAATCCTTCTGATGAATCCTGGATACAAGGTGATGTGAAATGAAACGAAGTGTAATTGATATTCTGGACCTTACCACGGCAGAAATCGACGCGCTTCTTGCCACTGCTGAGGATATTATGGATAATCCTTCCAAATACGCGGAAAAGTGCCGCGGCAAAAAACTGGCAACGCTCTTTTTCGAGCCTTCCACCCGTACCCGCCTCAGCTTTGAGGCGGCAATGTATGAACTGGGCGGCAGCGTACTTGGATTTTCTGATTCGAACAGCTCTTCTGCCTCTAAGGGCGAGAGCATGGCGGATACGGCAAAGGTGCTGAGTTGTTATGCGGACATTATGGCAATTCGTCACCCGATGGCGGGTGCGCCCTTTGTGGCGGCACAAAATGCCTCCGTGCCAGTAATTAACGCAGGGGACGGCGGGCATTGCCATCCCACCCAGACGCTTGCGGACCTTTTGACGATTAAGAGAAAGCGGGGAAGCCTCCATAATTTAACAATCGGGCTTTGCGGCGATTTGAAATACGGACGCACCGTCCATTCCCTGATTGCGGCATTGGCAAGATATTCGGGAATAAATTTTGTACTCATTTCGCCTGAGGAATTGGCACTTCCAAGCTATGTGAAGCGGGAAATTCTGGAGGGACAGGGCATTTCGTATCGGCAGGCAACGAGCCTTGAAGCGGTGCTGCCCGAGCTTGATATTTTGTATATGACCCGTATTCAGCGCGAACGGTTTGAAAATCCCGAGGAATATGAGCGCCTTAAGGATAGCTACATTTTGACAGCGGATAAACTGACACGGGCAAAAGAGAACTTAATTATCATGCATCCGCTTCCCCGGGTAAATGAAATCAGCGTAGCGGTGGATAATGATGCGCGCGCCTGTTACTTCTTACAGGTGCTCTGCGGAAAATATATGCGCATGGCGCTTATTTTAAAGCTTCTGGAGAGCGCGAAGGAAGATGTTTTGCCGTTTGAAGATGGCGTAGTGAAGGATGCGCTTCGCTGCAAAAACCCCGTTTGCATTACGGCAAAGGAGCAGGAGCTTCCGCATACGTTCCGCCTCGTAAATGAAGAAAACCAAATTTACAGATGCATATACTGCGAGGAAAAAGTGAAGTTATAAAACGGGGCTGTAGAAAAATGCGCACACCACAAAAGGCAAAGAAAACGCGTAATAGTGCCTCGTAATCGTCCAACATATATTGTGTAATTTAAAAATTAAGGAAGAAATTCGTTGTTTGGCGAATTTCTTCCTATTCTTTTTGCTTTTTGTTTTGAACAAACTTCGCCTCTCCGCGTACCCATGTACGCGTTCGGGTAACCAAAAATAAGACTACGCTTTATTTTTGCTCAGTTTGTCCAATCTGCGCTATTTTTCGTCCAGCCAAAAGGGTTACATGGATGATTAGAAGGATTTCAGCAGATACGCTTCTGCTTCGCAGCACCAAAGCCCGTTGTTTTTTTGCACAATTTCATCCAAAACGGCAAAGCGCGGGTCTGTTTTGCCTAGAACGCGGAAATCGCTGATTGCCGTAAGCGGCAAATTTATATGCGTGTAAATCAGCTTTTTCCCGCCGCCGATTTCGGGGAGCCGCACCGTGGTGTCAATTGCAGCATCTATACCGCCGATGTGTGTAATCATAACGGCGGGGTTAATTTTCTTCTCCCCTATAAGGCGGACAATATCCTGCATATCCCCGAGCGTGCTGCCGCTTGTGCCTGAAACATGGTGCTGTGCATAATGCACATTATAGAAGTTAAAGTTTGCGCTGAAAGCCTTGTCAACAGGCCCGGCAAAAAAGTTCAGGCAGCCGTCAAATGCTAAAATAGAGTCTGCCAGCTCCACGACGGCAGGAACGGGTGCATACACAAATACATCGTCGAAGCCTTTCTGCTCACTAAGCTCCATAAGCGGCTCTTTTTCAGAAGCGGTGGTGAAAATTAAAGTGATACCATCCTTCGCCGCTTCTTCGGGCGAAAAAATTTCCTTGGCTCTTCGAAGCCGCTGTGTGTCAAGGTCGGTCACCACTACAAGGGAGGGTTTTACATCCCCGTGGAGCGCTATGTCAATGGCGGCAAGCCCCATCGGGCCGCAGCCTGCCAAAATTGCCAGTTTTCCGCCGGGCTTTATGCCGCTTACAGGCAGCAGATTTTCGTCCAGATGCAACGAAGCCTTATAGCCGCGGATGACGCAGGATGCAGGCTCTATGAGCGAGCCGCTGAAAAAGGAATCGCTGGTAAGCTTAATCAAATAGTCATGGGAAATGATATGGTCATAGACGATGCAATACGTTGCCACGCCGCCGATTTCGCAGAAGGAATACCCGATGGTTTCCATGCCGCCCAGATAGGAAAGCACAGGGGGGCAAATCACCTTATCTCCGGGCACGTAGCGGTCCTTCCACTTATCCGAAACCTCGACCACCTCACCGCAAAACTCATGCCCCACGATAACGTGATTTTCTGAAATGCCTTGGGGTACGCGGATATGCGCCTCACCCTGCTTTACCGTTTTGTATGTAGACATACAGACGGAATCGGAAACGACTCGAAGCAAAATTTCCCCTTCCCTAAGGGGTCTTAAATCAAATTCCTCCAGACGGAGGTCATTTTTTCCATAAAGTCTAACTGCATTCGTTTTCATAGCTTTCTCCTTATACACGTTTTGCACTGCCAAAGGTTATGAGCTTATCGCGAACAACCTCCCGCATCAGTTTTCTTGCATCTTCAAACACAAAAGCCGGCCAGGTGGAAGGGTTTTCGATGGTATTTAGCTTCTGCCGAAGACCCGCGTTGAGTGCGCCTACCACGTCGGAGAATATGTTGATTTTGGTGATGCCGTGTGCGATGGCAGTTTGCATCTGGTCATCGGGCGTGCCGCTTCCACCGTGCAAAACAAGCGGAATACTGCATGCGGCGGTGATTTCATCCAAGCGGTCAATCCGCAAGGCAGGCGTCTTTTTATAAACGCCGTGCGCCGTGCCGATGGCAATGGCGAGTGCATCTACATCTGTGATTTCCACAAATTTTTTCACTTCTTCGGGCACAGTAAGCGTGTTGGCGGGGTCTTCGTTTTGCACGCTGTCGGCTTCGTTGCCCACCATGGCATTGCCAACATGTCCAAGCTCTGCTTCCACGGTAATGCCGCGGCTTTTGGCAAAGGCAACCACCTCCGCTGTTTTGGCGGCATTTTCTTCAAAAGGCAGGGAGGAGCCGTCAAACATAATGGAGCTGAAACCGTATTTACAAGCTTCTTGAATAAAAGCAAGGTCGGTTGCGTGGTCAAGGTGCAGGCAAACGGGAATGGTGTAATGTTTTGCTGCTTCGCAAATCATAGAAGGCAGAAGCGCAAGGTTTTTCCCCGTAAGGTCAACGCCGAGCGCCATTAAAAGCGCGGGAGAACGTAGTTCCTCGCACGTATCAAGCACAGCCTTCATCATTTCAAAATTGCTGACATCAAAAGCCGGAATAGCGTACTTTTTTTGTCGTGCATCTTCCAGCATGTCTTTCATGGAAACTAACATAAAACTTTCTCCTTGTGTTTATTTTTGTCTAGCATACCACATGTTTTAACATTTGTCAAGTACAAATGTTAAAATTGAACAATAAAATGCCAAAAGGTTGACGCGGGGGATTATTTGTGCTAAAATTGAAAAAGATGGGAGTGAAACCATGTTAGAACAAAAAAAGCTGATGGCGGAAGCGGCAACGCTGTACTATGAAAAAGGGATGACTCAACAGGAAATTGCGGTGCTTATGCAGCTTTCGAGGCAAACTGTTTCCAAATTAATCGGGGAAGCACTGAAAGAAAAGATTGTGGAAATTAAAATTCATAATCCGGAAAGCGATTGCAAGGCACTGGAAGAGGAGCTTTGTGAACGCTTCGGGCTTGCGGGTTGTGTCATTTGTCCGACGGGCAGTAAGAACGAAAGCGTTCGGTATATTATGACCGTCAAGGCGGCGGCACAATATATTGCGCCCATTTTAGAGAAGGGAAACCTTAAAATTGCGGTTTCCTGGGGCAAAACCATGCATGATTTAATTCACCAGATGCCGGACAGCAACACAGCGGGCAATATGGTTTTTCCGCTTTTCGGCGCAACCGATGATGAAAGTTATTACTTTTCTTCTAATGAGCTTGCACGGGGGCTTGCGGATAAAATCGGTGCCAGAGTAAAATATGCTTCCTTTCCCTACATGGCAGATCATGCGGAAGACTACCGCCTTTTGAAAAAGCTTTCCTATTATCAGGCGGTGGAGAAGCTTTGGGCGTCGGCAGATGTGGCACTTTTGGGCATTGGCAACAAAAAAGTGCTGGATATTTTTGAAAAGCATTTCGGACACACCATTCAAAATCCCGATGTTATAGGGGATGTTGCCACCCATTTTTTCACGTTGGACGGAAAACTGATTTCGCCGTATAAAAATGCGCTTTGTGCCTCCCGGGAGGATATACGGAAAATTAAAACAACCATTGCGGTGGCATGCGGAAATGAGAAAGCAAAGGCAATTGTCGGCGCAATCAGAACAAAGCTGATACAGACGCTCATTACGGATGAGTACACGGCAAAATATATCTTGGAATACTACGCAAAATGAAGGGGAAATGATGATGCTAATACCGGAATATAAAACCATTGCGGGCATTATTCTGCCCGAAGCCGATTTTGGAGAAGGCGGCAAGTTTTTATGCGTGCAAAGCACCAACGAAGAGGAATGCAGAGCCTATGCGGCATTTTTAGAACAAGAGGGCTTTACGTGCCACAGTGCCGAAGAAATTTCGGGCGGCTCGGAAAGACCACATAATGTTAATTTATTTTATGCCTTTGTAAAAGAGGACGTTCATATTTTTATGAGCTGGTCGGCGGCACTTCGCACCTTGCGCATTCGTGCCTCTGCCCCATCTTCTCTGCCGCGGGCGGAAAGAGTGAAAAATTTTACGGCAAAGGCAACACCTTCCGTTACGCAGCTGCAGATGGAGAAGAGCGGCATCTGCCATGCCGTACAGCTTGCAGACGGTTCCTTCGTTCTCAATGACGGTGGACTTGCGATTGCATCCGATATAGAGCGTTTATATGCTTTTTTGAAAGAGAAAAGTTTGGAAGAAAAGCCGCGGATTGCCCTTTGGATGTTCTCCCATCCCGATTGCGACCATGTGCACCTTGCCACAGAATTTCTTACTATCTATAAAGATGCGATAGAGGTGGAAGCCTTTGCCTATCAATTCCCCGATATGGACACGGTTTCCCTGTTATATCAAAATAATGAGGCGGTACGAAAGGATAAGGAGAATTTGGAAAATGCTATCCGCACCTGTTTCCCCAAGGCGGCGGTTTACACCCTGCATACGGGACAGCATTTCTATTATCCGGGTGTTACGATTGAGATTCTGTGGACGGCGGATATGCTGTATCCGTACCATTACGTTACGGCAAACGACTTTAGCGGTGCGTGGCGTTTTCGCTTTGACAGCGGCAAGACCTATTTATTTATGGGCGACTGCATGCTGGATGCCTGCAGTCGCATAGCACTCGTTTACGGGGATTATTTAAAAAGCGATATCTTCCAGGTGACCCACCACGGTCTGATTGGCGGGGAACTGGGACTTTATAAGCTGGTTGACCCCGAGGTTTGCTTATGGTCCACATCCGAAGCGCGGTTTGCGGGAAGCTTTGAAGAAAAATTCCGTTGGTGCATCGGCGGAGGCGGATGCGACTATAATGCTTGGATTCGTGATGACGCGGTACGAAAAAGAGAGCATTATCACCAAGGAACAACCACAACTTTGTTAATATAAAATGAGAGTAAACGGTGGGAGTCGCTTTAGCGGCACCCACCGTTTTTAAGTTGATACAGAAAGCGGGCAAAAGAAAGGAAAATGCAGAATTGACGGTATGATGGTTTCACAATCTTTTAAACAACCAAATTTCATACAATGCTTTTGTTGTCACTGCAATTCATCCATTCTGCCGCGAAGCTGAAAAGCAAGCTTTGCGCCTACAAGCATTCCCATTTCGAAATACACATCTTCCATCGTGCCGAGGTGTTCTCCCAAAAATCGCCATACCCTGTCAAATGTTTGGGGGTCGGGATAGCGGGCTTCGAGAAAATTTGTGATAGCGGTTTCTGCCACCGCAAGGCGTTCCCGATAGCTTTGCGGCGGGACTTCGGCAAAAGTTTCTCCGCCGTTTCGCAAGAAAAATTCCACCGCATGTAAATTGGCTCTTTTTAGTACATCTTTAAAACACATAAAATTTTCTCCCTTTCCTTGATAGAAATAGAAATGTTTTAACTAGAAACGTTTCGGTTTCATTATAAAACATTTCTGATTTTTTGTCAAGAGAAAAATGAAACTTTTTAGTTTTTTCTTGAAATTTATCAGTTGATTTTACAAACAAAATCGTTTATAATAGAAAAACAGGGTATGAAATTTATAGCTGTATAGCCACACAATATTTATCTTTTTTCTAAATAAAGAAGATTTGTGGGGTGTTGCACGACACCCCACACCCCCGTGGGCGCAGACGCGCTAAAAGTCTTCCGACTTTTGCCCGCTTCCCGCTCGGCAAGCCTTTTTCTTTGAAAAAGTCTTCCTCGTCTATCTCAGGTAAGCCCCTTCGGGTCTTCCTTCGAGCCGCGTGCCGCTGCGTTTTAAGCGCCAAGGGGTCTGTGCGAGTTTTTTGTGTGTGCGTTTGCGGTTTGAAAAGTTGAATAAGGAGTTATGTGTTATGGATATGGCGGTAAAGGTGAGAATGTTGCTTGCAGCAAAGGGAATGACGTTGACAGATTTGGCGAATAAAATGGACCCACCGACAGTACAACAAAACATTGGTGCGAAATTAAAACGGAATAATTTGTCGGAAAAGGATTTGCACAGCATTGCCAAAGCATGCGGTGTACAGTTTGAGGGGAATTTTATTTTTGAGGACGGAACGAAAATTTAAGTCTTTAAAAGGGGAGTAAAAAACCAAGTTTTTTACTCCCCTTATTTATATTTATCATTTCTCCCTTTTTGCGTTCTGAACTTTTTTACATCCCGTTCTTTCTTTGGGGGGTAGGAAAAAAAGAATCAGAACGGGCAAACTGAGCCAAAGCGTAAGCTTTGGGTTACCCGAAGCTGTACATGGGTACAGCGAGCGGCGAAGTTTGTTCGTAGCAAAAAGGGCATAAAGTATAGAAAAATTGAATGTAAAGAAATTTTTCGACATGTTTTATAAAAGCTATAAGGAATGCCTTGCTTTATACGTATCATTTTCCCCTTTTTGCGTTCTGAACTTTTTTTACATCCCCCTCCATTTGTGCTTTGTACTTTTTGCCGACGTCTAGTGGCGTTTTGTAAACCGTACCGCGCATAACGCTCCCCGTCCCGAAACGGGCGCGAATCGTATCCACAGTTTTATCAATTTGTTCTTCCTTCATCCGCTTTTCATCCTGAAAAAATGAAAACTGTCCGCCTTCCTCGCGGGAAAGCTGCGTAAGAGAAACCCCTAAAAGCCGAAGGGGTGTTTTTTTATCCCATAAAGCATCGAAGAGGCGGCAGGTGTGCTCGTAAATTTCCATGGTACCGTCGGTGGAAAGGCAAAGTGTTTCCTGCTTGGAATGGTTTTTAAAATCGTTTGCACGAATGGTAACGGCAATACAGGCACACTGTGCCCCGTCTGCCCGCATGCGGGCGGAAACGCTGTCAGAAAGGGCAAGGAGAATGCGTCTGGCTTCCTCGGTGGTGGTTACATCCTCTTCAAGGGTTGTGGAAATGCTGTAGCCCTTTGCCTCTTCGGGGACTGCCAGAACAGGGGAGTCATCTTCTCCACGGGCGCGGGCGCATAGCTGGGCGCCGTGTTTTGGCCCGAAGAGGGAAGTAAGCGTAGGCACGCCGGCGGCGGCAAGTTCCCCTATGGTGCGGATATTGATTTTTGCAAGCCGCTCGGTGGTTGCCCGTCCCGTCATAAAAAGCTCGCTTACGGGAAGCGGCCAAAGCTTTTCGGGGATTTCGTGACGAAATAGGGTATGCACCCGGTCGGGCTTTTCAAAGTCGCTCGCCATTTTGGCGAGAAGCTTATTTTCGCCGATGCCGATATTAACGGTAAACCCAAGCTCGCGGTGAATGTGGTCTTTTATGGTATGGGCAATTTGGACGGGGTCGGGATACAGAAGGGAAGTTCCCGTCATATCCAGAAAGCATTCGTCAACGGAAAACTTTTCGAGTACGGGTGCGTACTGACGGCAAATATCCATAAAGGCACGGGAATTTCGCGCATAGAGGCGAAAATCGGGCTTTGCCAGAAAAAGGTCGGGGCATTTTCGAAGCGCCATAGATACAGGCTCTCCCGTTTTAACACCCAATTTCTTGGCGGGGATGGATTTTGCCAGAATAATGCCCGTTCGCTTTTCGCGGCTGCCGCCCACGGCGGCGGGAATCGTGCGGATGTCCACACCCGTGCGCGCAAGATGTCGCACAGCTTCCCAGGATAAATATGCGCTGTTTACGTCAACGTGAAAAATGAGCCTGTCCATACTCGCCCCTCCTTTTCTTTATAGCATACCATAAAATAACGGATTATGCAAAAGAATGTTGACAAAAAGGCTCAATTGATGTAAAATAATTCGAAGAATATTTTGGAAGGAAAAAGGAATATGCTTACAGAAAATAAAAAAATTGTTTTTCTCGGCGATAGTATTACGCAAGGCGTTGGTGCAAGCGCGCCGGAAAATATGTATGTAGAAGTTGCAAAGCGGGAAATGGGGCTTCGCGAAGCGAAGAACTATGGCATCAGCGGAACGCGTTTTGCGCTGCAAAAGGGGACACCGGAACGCCCGAAAAATGATTATGTGGATGTAAACTCATTTTGCGAACGGTTTGACGCGATGGATGATGATGCCGATGCCGTTGTAGTATTCGGCGGCACAAACGATTTCGGACACGGCGATGCGCCTTTAGGCGGGTTTGACGATAAAACACCAGATACCTTCTACGGCGCCTGTCACTATCTGTTTGCAGGTCTTATTAAAAAATATATCGGCAAGCCCATCGTGATTATGACGCCGATGCACCGCCGCTGTGAACTGAAAAACTCGGGCGAAACGAAGTCGTTTCATACGGGTACGCTGAAGGAGTATGTGGATGCCATTCGCTGTGTGGCGGAATATTATTCGCTCCCCGTTTTGGATTTATATGCCCAAAGCGGCATTCAGCCGGCTATCCCTGAGATAAAAGAGGCATTTATGCCGGACGGACTGCACCCGAACGATGCGGGACATCGTCTGGTAGCAGAAAAGCTTGCCAAATTTATGCGGGCGTTATAAGCTTTTGCACGAAAACAGGAAGGAAGTTTGATTATGCGTTTTTTTGATTTTCATACGCATCCGTACATTTCGGAACCGGAAAACATAAAACGATATAAAGTGCCGGAGGATGCGGGGTATGCCCGCCAACGGGCGCAAATGGAAAGTGTTGGCATTTATCGGGCGGCGGGGTCTGTGATTCATGTATTGGCTGGTGCACCTTATACGAAAGAAACCCTGTTGCTGGAAAATGAAATTGCCATGCAGATTTTTGCAGAGCACGGTGATTTTTATGTACCCGGCATCCGCATCCATCCCGATTTTGTGCAGGAAAGCTGCGCGGCAGTGGAGGCGGCATATAAAAAGGGTGTGCGCCTTATCGGCGAGCTTACGCCTTATTCCAGCGGGGTTAAAAGCTATACCGATTGCGCAGAAATTTTTGACCTTGCCCAAAGCCTTGACATGGTTGTAAGCTGCCATCCCACTACGAACGAGGATATGAATCGCGTATGCGAAATGTTCCCCCGTCTTACCTTTGTGTTTGCCCATCCCGGTGAGCATGCCGCTTATACGGGACACATCGACAGAATGCAAAAATATGAAAATGCCTATCTGGATATTTCCGGCACGGGACTTTTCCGTTACGGAATGCTTCGCTATGGGATAGATAAGGTGGGGGCAGACAGAATTCTGTTCGGCACAGACTATCCGGTCTGCAATGCAGGCATGTACGTGGGCGGCGTTCTCTTTGAAGAACTGACTGCGGAGGAGCTTGAAAAGGTGGCATATAAAAACGCAGAAAGGCTTCTTGGCTTATGATAGAAAATTTATGGGTTTGTATAAACGGCATTGTGCCGATATTTCTGCTTGTCGGGCTTGGGATTGTGCTCCGGAAGTGGAACATTGCCGACGAGGTGTTCGGGCAGAAGGCAACGACAGTGGTTTTCCGTCTTGTTTTACCCGTTATGATTTTTCAGGATATTGCCACCTCGGATATCGGGACGAATTTTGACGGACGGCTTCTTCTTTTCGCCGTTATATCCGTGGTTATTATGTTTGTACTTGCATGGACGCTTTCGCATGTTGTGACCCGTGATAACCGCCGCCGTGCAGCGTTTTCGCAAGGGTCGTTCCGGGCAAATTATGCCATTCTCGGTCTGCCGCTTACAAAGGCGCTTTTCGGTGAGGCGGCGGGGGCAAACGGGACGGTGATTTTGGCAGTCAGCATGGTGCTTTTGAATATTTTTTCCGTTATCTGTCTGGAAAGCTTTTTAAACCGTGAGGGCGGACTTAAGAGTACCCTTCGCGGCATCGCAAAAAACCCGATTATTATTGCGGCAGTTTTAGGAACGGCGGCATACCTCTGTAAATTACGCATGCCCGTGGCAATAGATAAGACAATTTCCCACATAAGCGATATGTGCGTGCCGCTTTCGCTGATTACCATCGGCGTTTCCATGCGGTATGCCAATCTGAAGGAAACATGGTCGCTTGCGCTATTGGCATCGGCAATTAAAACTGTTATTACACCGCTCCTCTTTTTAGTGCCGGCACTCCTTCTGGGTGTGCGGGGCGAAGGACTGGGGACGCTGTTCGTATTCTGGGCATCGCCTGCGGCAGTTGCCGGCTACGCCATGACCCGCAATATGGGCGGCGATTACGATATGTACGGAAACATCATTGTTTTCAGCACGGCGCTGAGTTTTTTGTTTGTGTTTTTCGGCGTATTTATTTTGAAAAATCTGGGCATCCTCTAATTTGAGGTGAACAGATTTGAAGGACAGAAAAGTTGTAATTGTCGGCACAGGCTTTGTGGGCGCTACAATTGGGTATACGCTTATGGCGAAGGAAAGCGTGCGCGAAATTGTACTCATCGATATTGATAAAAAGAAAGCAGAAGGGGAGGCTATGGACATTGTCCACGGCGTTCCCTTTGTTCGTCCTGCAAAGGTATATGCGGGGGATTATACGGACTGCAAGGGGGCTGACATTATCATTCTTGCCGCCGGCGCGGCGCAGAAAATCGGGGAAACAAGAACGGATTTGCTGACGAAAAATGCCACTATTTTTAAAAGCATTCTTGGCGAGGTGATGCGCTACTGCGCACGGGAGGTGCTTTTGCTTGTGGTCACAAATCCCGTGGATATTCTCACGTATATCACCCTGAAAATTACGGGTCTGCCTGCCGCACAGGTTATCGGAAGCGGAACAGTGCTGGATACGGCAAGACTGCGTGCCCGCCTTTCGGCACACACGCGCATAGACCCCCGAAATATTCACGCCTATATTGTGGGGGAACACGGGGACAGCGAGGTGGCGGCGTGGCATGCGGCAACCATTGCGGGGCTGCCGATTGGAGATTTTTGCCATAAATGCGGGCATTGCAGCGGGAGCAGTCTGGGAGAAATCCGCGAGAACGTAAAGAATGCTGCCTATGAAATCGTGGAGAAAAAAGGTGCCACGTATTATGCCGTATCGCTGGCGGCGGAGCGAATTGTCCGTGCGCTTGGCGGTGGCGAAAACTCCATTTTGACAGTATCTGGGCTTCTGCGGGGCGAATACGGCATCGAGGATGTCTGCATGAGCATTCCGCGGGCGATAAGCGCAGGCGGAATAGAAAGAAGCATTGAAATTCCCCTTTCAGAAAGCGAAGAGCGGGATTTAGCTTGGGGCGCGGAAAGATTGCGAAGTCTTGCAAGGGAAATCGGGTATTAAAAAAGGCTGTGGCAAAATGAAATGAATTTTGTCACAGCCTTTTTAGGGTTATATAACGTTATTTTTTAAATGCAGTAGGAGAGACCCCCATGATTTTTTTGAATACACGGCTGAAATAGTATGCATTTTCAAAGCCGCACTTTTGCGCTATTTCCTGCATAGAGAAAATGCCGGCAATTAAAAGCTCTTCAGCACGTCGGCAACGGACGGCGTTTATATACTGGTTTGGTGAAAGGTCGAAGGTTTCATGGAATTTTTTTCGGAAATAGGAGGGGCTGAGCCCGCTGATTTTGGTAAGTTGCTCCACGGTAATTTTTTCATTATAAAACTCTTCAATAAATAACCGCGCAGTTTCAAGGCTGTCAAAGGATTTTAAAGAAGACTCCTTTGCAAGGCTTCGCCGTAAAAGCCGATACAGGGTAAGCTGTACCATACTGCGCAGATACAGCATGTAAAACGGTTTTTTTTTAAAGAAAACTTCTGCCGCATTGGTAAAAAAGTCACGATATGCCCTGGCGCTGTGCGCTACGAACTGGTCAAAATGAAAGCGGGAAAGAACCTTGTCGGGCGAAATGTGGAAGGAAACACAGATATAGGAAAGCTGTTCCTCACCTATAGCCTGCAGGGTGTGTTTATCGCCGTAAGGGAACCAGAGAATACAGTCTTTCTCTGCGTAAATGGTTTTTCCGCTTGCATAAATAAAGTTTGCACTTCCGGAAAGAATATACACAAGGCTGCAACAATGCCGCTCCGGCTCTTCCTTTGTCCATCCGGCTCTGCAAGTCCGTTCTGCAACGAGATCAATGGTGCTGACGGTAAAATCATAATAGTATTTTGACATGTCGCACACTCCCTTCAAAGTAATCATAGCATAGAAAAGTTTCTTTGTCCATGAAAAAACGAAAAATATAAAAAAAGAAGCGTTTTATACATTGTGAATTGAAAAGGATTTTTGTATAATCCAAGTAAAGAAACAAGGAAGACAGCAATAAAACGGAGGGGAAATTGTGAACGTAAGAGAATTATTTGTTGCAGACAGATACGCAATTGCGATTACCTCTATGCAACGCATCGGAGAGGATATTTTTCTTGGTCTTACAGGAAGAAAATGTCTTTTGGCAAAATATAATATCGGGCGGGATGAAATTACATTTTGTTCTGAAACATTTCCGCAAACGAAGGAAAAAAGATATTGCGGGAAGCTACATAATGCAATCGGCGCACTGGAGGACGGCTCGCTAATTCTCGGCGAGGGGAATCATTTTGATTGGGACGGGATTCCCGTATGTGCATCCTACCTTGAAAAAGAATTGCCGTCGTATATGCTGGACAGAAAAAGACAACAGGGCTATCTGGATTTAAAGTACAGCGATTTTTGCCTGGAAAGTCTTGACGATTGGTGCAGAGAAATTGATGACCCGGGCGGAAGCATTGTAAGATATTATCCGGATACGGAAAAGACGGAACTGATTGTAAAACTGCCGAAGTATATGTACGTACAGTCCCTTATTGTGGATGCAAAACGGAAAATGGCGTACGGCACCACCATTCCGGATAATCACTATTTCGTGGTGGACATTGAAAAGAAAACCATCAAGGACTGCGGAAGAATTTCGGAATATGCACAGCATAATATGGTGGTTGCACCAAATGGTATATGCTATGGTGCATATAAGCAATATACAAAGCAAACCATATGTCTGCTCCGATTTGACCCCGCTGTCGGGAAGGTGGAATATACAGGGAAAGTGATTCTGCAGGATGCAGGGCAAAAAATTGCAGGAAACTGCGGCATTGACCAATGGATTGTCACACGGGAAGGCAGAATGTTCGTAGGCAGTGTATCCAACGCTTTGTTCTTTGAATTTGATTGGAAGACGGAAACCTTTGACCTGATTGGACGTTGTAGTATAAGTGGAAGAGTGCCGATTATGGAAGAGGATGAGGACGGTATTATCTGGATTGGGTCGGGGTATCCGAACATGCAGATTATCCGGTTTGACCCAAGCTGTACGGGGAAGGGACGTTTTACGGATTGCGGCATTGTAAACAGCCTGCATCCGCGTTGCTATTTCCATGCATCTGCATATTATGACGGAAAGCTGTATCTCGGTGAAACAGATGGATTTTCACCTTCGATGCATATTGTAGATTTAAAAAAGCTGTAAAGCAGGAGGGGATACGATGGCAACTGTATGGTCTTATTACGGGCATGAGCCGATAGATCATCTGCGCCGTATGGAAAATGCGGATCAGATTTTCAGCCCCGGAGAATGGACGGACGAATGGTATCGGCGTATGCATTCCGAAGAACTTCTTGAAAAAGCGAAAAAAGCAAATATTAACACCGTTTTCACACATTTTTTCAAGGGCTTTGGTCTGGAATACGAAAAAGAGGAAATGGAAAATACTCGGCGGTTTACGGCTTTGGCGCATAAAAAAGGAATCCGCGTGCTTGGGTATTTGCAGTTTGGCGGTTTTTACAGCGAAACCATGCCGCTGGAAATGCCGGATTGGGAAACGATGCTGAATGTAGAGCGTGACGGGTCAAAAAATGGGTATTACCGTTTTTCGGCATGCTACAACAGCCCTGAATTCATGGCGTATTTGAAAAAAGCTATTGTATACGGAATTAAAGAAATCGGCTTGGACGGCTTCCATTTTGATAACTCCATTTGTCAGCCCTGCTGGTGTGATAGATGCAAGAAAGCCTTTCGGGAATATTTGAAAGAGAATATGGACACCCGAACCAATCTGGGCTTGCGCTATGTAGAGTATGTAGATATTCCACCCTATGATTTTGATACAGATAAAACAAATGACGCTTTGTATTTAGCATGGGAAGAGTATAAAGCGGAGCTTTCGGCAAGGGTACATGCGGAAATTTTTCAGTATGTAAAGGCGGTTTCTGACGGTAAGGCACTCGTTTTGCATAATCCGGGTTTTCCGTCGGACGGCAGACGGTTTTGCAAGTGGAGCTACGAGCCGCAAAACTCCTCTGACGCAGTAGACTTTGTGTTTGCAGAAAACACCCACACCCTCGGCTATGACGAGGAAGGAAACTTTGACAGCCAGGTGGCGGCGTATCTGTTCGGAGAACGGTTTGGCTACCGTGTATTCAACACCGGCTGGCGCAAAAAGAACGGTGCCGCTATTTTGCCCGAATCGCCGCATGCCATAAAGCTTTCCATGGCGGAGGGTATGGTGTATGGCGGAATTTGTGGCGGAACATGGACGTTTCGTTCCATGAAAGACGGGGACCGTGTTTTTCTGGATGACCCGGATATGTACGACGCGTTTCGAAAGTTTTCGGCGTTTTTTCTGAAAAATGCAAGCCTGTATGAAAATGCGAAGGGCAATAGCCCTATAAAGCTGTTTTGGTATCCTACCGCGCTCCATGGCAGAATTGCCGATGGTTTGCCTTCCTTTGTAGCTATGGTGAATACCATAACGGAAAAAGGCATTTCGTGTAATGTGGTTACGGAAGAGGATTTAGAGAAATTAGGGGCCGGCGACGTTCTCCTTGTGCAGGACGTCTGGTATGTGCACGAGAAAACGGCGGATGCGCTGAAAAGAGCCGCGGCAAACGGATGCAAGGTGTTGCTGCTCGGCAAGTTCGGCATCTATACAGAATGGGGAAAACGGCGTGCGGATGCGTCTCCTGTTGTACAGCTTGCCAAAAACGAAAATATTATGCAGTACGAAAATCTCCAAGCGGCAGAAGGGGATATCCAATCTGCCTTCGGCTTTAAAACAGAGGACGGCGTGCTGCTGCACTCTGCCGTTACAAATGATGGTAAACAGCTTTTGCATATCATAAACCCCCATAACGACACCCCTATGGAAACGGCTTATATAACTTTGCCGGAAACGGTATCGGGCATACGGGAATGGGTTTCCCCCGAAAAAGGCGTTTATGTAGAAATGGAAAAAGGAAAACTTAAAATCCAAAATCTGCAGACGATGCTAACCGTCTGTTTAGATAAATCATAATAGGAGGATTTAACGATGATGGGTAAAACACGCAAAAGAGCTCTTGTGGCATTGCTGGCAAGCGTCTTCCTGCTGGCAAGTGTCGTGCCTTCGCAGGCGGCATTGGATTGGAGGACAAGCGAAGAAATGAACCTGGAAACAGCAGTTGCGGCGAAGGAGAATCTGTTGCCGAGCGGTATGTTTGTTACAAAGGAGGACTCTTTGGAACCCAAAGGCTGGAATGTTTCCGGAACGGCGGCTGTAACTGCCGGGGACGGCGTAAATGGTACCAATAGTGTTGCGGTATCCAATGCTTCTTATATAATTTCCGAAAATATCCCAACATACGGAGAAGCCTTGGTACTGGCGGGCTACTATTATGTGCGTTCTGTGCCGGAAAACACACAAGTAAAGCTGAACGTACAAATTTACGGCGACGATGCCGAGGGAGAGCCGGTAAAATATGGGACAAAAGCGTACAGTATGAGTGAGATCTTGGAAATTACAAAAGCAACGGATGGTTGGACGTTTTTCTCCTATGAATTGCCAAATGAACTGAATGGAACCGCAATTGCAACCCTTAGAATTTGGCTGCGGAATACAACAAGTGCTGATGCGGAAGCGGCGACAATCAAGTTTTCTTCTGTCCGGGTTTGCACAGACCCTTGGGCGGGCGTGCCGGAAAATGTATTTACGAACTCTGATTTTCAAGACTATACAGAAGAAAACGGCGAAATTAAAGCGGTGAAAGACTGGGGACTTACTCCCGCAGATGGTGTTATTACAGCTAAAAAGGAAAGTGACGGAAATGTATATGTAGAAATGTATAATAACACAACAAGTAAAAAAACAATGATTTACCGGACAGACAATAGTGGGTTTACTGCTGTAGACACAAACGCAACGTACCGCCTTTCCTTCTCTATGAAAAATACGCTTGATTTGCCGTCTACAAGACTAAGCTTTTATGATGCAACAAGCTCTACTGCACTTGGACAGGCGCAGCAGGTACTTACAATGAAGCCTCTAACACCACAGCCAAGTGTAGATACGTGGACAGAATACGAAGGCTTCTTTACTACAAAAGGAACAACAGAGGACGAGGTTGCAAGAATTAAACTGCAGTTATACTGTGATAAGGAAGAAGGACCATATCATATTGATAATGTAAAGCTTATAAAAACAAGCTCTAAAATAGGATTTGCCGATGCGGCGGGGAAGACGCTGACAGCGGTTCCGGCAGGTGGTGTGGCTTCTGTGGAAGCGGTACTTTTGCCTAAAGCGGCAGGAAAAGCACCTACGCTGTTCGTATGCGAATATACACCGGAAAAACAGCTCAAGCAGATTATTTTTGGTACGGTGCAGGATTTAAAAGACGTTTCACTTTCTGCCGGCGGTTATCAATATAAAGGAACTGCAGATATATCAGGTATTGCTGCAACCAGCACGCTCAAGGCTTTTGCATGGGATGGAGTGTCGGGTATGCAACCGATTGCGCTGAAGATTTTACGCCCGGCGGAGGGATAAAAATGCCGATACGGAAAAAGCTTTGTGTACTGCTTGCTTGTCTGGTTCTTCTGCCGACGGAGCTCATTCCGTCGGCAGAGACGGACCCCTTGCTTCAAAACGGTAGCTTTGAGGAATTGACAACCGTAACGGTAAATGGGCAGGAAAAACAGCTTCCGGCGGCGTGGCGCTTTAGCAGACCGGATCTTACATCGGTTGTGAAAAATCCGGCAAGAAGCGGAAATGCACTGCAGATTTCGAATGCGGATGCAACGATAAAGCCGTTTGTTGCAAAAGATGTATATACAGGCGCACTTACGGAATATACCGTTAGTACATGGGTGTATGCAAACGAAAACAATGCCTCCTTTGTATTTAAATTTGAGTTTTACAATGCAGACGGAGAACATATTACGGGTGCTGCATCCAACACAATAACCGTTTTGGCAAACACATGGATGGAAGTGGGCTATACCTTCACAACGCCCATGGGGTGCAGCACAACGGGACTTGCGCTTCGCGTTGCCGGTGTCGGGAGTCTGGTTTTTGATGATGTAACGGCAAGGCGAACAAGCGAAGCGGAGGCATTTTTCGTGGAAACCGATGCGGTCTTTTACCGCCCGGAGCGCACCGAAGCAGGTGAAATCCGCATTAAATTGAACACAAAGGAATACCCCGGCATTTCGGGCATTCCGAGGGTGACGCTGTCGGATGGAGAAACTGTGCACACGCTGCAGGTGCGTGCTTCCCAAAATGCAGACGAGATGTTTGCATCCTTGCCGATGGAGCTTCTGAAAGAAGAAAAAAAGGCATACATGATTTCGGCAGAGCTTGCGGACTATAAATCGGTATGCCGGAATGTATACAAATATGCGCGCCCCGAAAGACTGGATGGAGAAGGGGATTATGTTGTGAATGGTAAAAAACTTCCTGTAGTGTTTGCCTACAGATGGAGAGAGGCAGATTATCAAAAGGGTGCGGCGCATAAGATGACGGTGGCACAAATCGGAATTGCTTCGGAGCTTACGGGAGAAGCGTTGCTTTCTGACCTTGAAAAGAAGCTTGCAGCCATAAAACAAGCCGAGATATATGCTATGGTGGCGCTATATCAGGACGGATTTGCGGCAGGTAATCCCAAAATAGCAGAAAAAACCCGCCTGGTTGTGGAACGGTTTAAAGACGAAGAAGAAATTTTCGGTTGGATGATTATGGATGAGTCGTTTTCCAAAAACCCGAATCCGCAGCCTGATTTGGAAGCCTCTTATACCTTGATACGGAATATTGACGATAAACATCCCGTGATGCTCAATGAAGCAACATTGAAATACCAGCGGGAGGCAGGAAAATATACCGACATTCTATTAGTGGACCCGTACCCGAACCCGATCGAAGTCGGTAGAGAGGCGGAAACCTTCCCGTTTTCGCGGGTACGTGCCGCGGTGGAAGCGGTGGATGGAGAAAAACCGGTTTACGCCATTTTGCAGGCGTATGCACGGGATTTGTCAGAAACGGTAGTCTATTATCCCACGGATGACGAGATTCGGAATATGTTGTATCAGTCCTTTTTTGCAGGGGCAAAGGGTGTGGGATTCTATAACTTTGCCACGGATAAATATGAAACGGTTATAGGAAACACAAAAAAGTGGGAAGCACTTTGTACGTTTTTCGATAACGAAATGGAAACATTTTTCGATACCTTTGTGTATGAGAAAAATACGCTTTTCGAGGGGACGGGGACAGCAGACTGCAACTGGCATTTATGGAAAGAAAAGAATGGAGATTTTTATTTAGCGGCACAAAATAAAACGAAAGCCGATACGGAATTTTCTTTTCCGTTTTATATGAAAAGCTTCACAGTAGAAGCACCGCGTGACGGAGTAGAGACAGAACGGGTGGTTTTCAATGCGGAGAAGAATACACTTTCTGTAAGTCTAAAGGGCGGAGATGCCGTTTTGTATCGCATCATTCCGGATGTGGCGGCAAGGGAAAACAGCCTTGCGCTGTATGACGATGCGGGAAAAGCAATCACTTCTGTATCCGGAAAAGGCAATGTACATGTTTACGCATACGCAGAAAAACCGGGTGTGATGTGGGCGGCTCTGTACAGGCAGGAGGCAGATGGGGACTACGAGCTTATGGATATGGACAGATGCAATAGTGTGGGGAACTTTGCATATGCGCGCTTATATGTCCCGAATGAAAAAAAGTATTGTGTAAAAGTGTTTTATTGGAAAGATATGATGTCGCAAGGGAAAGTCAAAATACAGGAAATAAATTAAAAGAAAAGAGGTAAAGAAATGAAAAAAACGTTCGCTCTGTTCATGACAGTTCTTTTGATATGTATGATGCTTCCGTTTGCAGCGAGCGCAGAAGTGAAAAATCTTCTTAGTAACAGCAGCTTTGAAGAGCTAGATGATGACGGCGTGCCCACAGCATGGATAATGCCAAAGTTATGGGGCGAAAATGCCACTTGCAGTGAAGATGCACAGGACGGGAAAAATGCCATACATGTGGTAAGTGAGAGCGATAACGTTATCCTAAATTATAGCATTGAGGGCATTGTGGAAAAAAGTGCGTATATCTTAGAGGCCTACCTGAAGGCAAAGATAATCAATAAAGCGGCAGCGCTGCAGGTGTATTTTTATGATGCCGAGGGAACGAATTTACATACCGTTAAAAACAATATAACAAGTGCCACCAATAAATATCAAAAAATTACGGTAAGCATGACAGCACCTGCCAAGGCGGTGAAAGCAAGTCTGCTTGTTCGTTTAAACGGCGGCGGCGAGATTTGGTGGGATAATATTACTTTTACGGGTGAGCAGAATGCTTCCGCTATTGCAAATAAAGAATTTGAAAAGAAAGAAGAACCTAAGGAAGAAACGGCTCCTATAGTACAGACGCAGGATAAGGGCGAGGATGAATCCCTTGCCGGAACGGAAGGCTATTCCATTAACGGCATGAAGCTGCATCGCAATAACCCGAACCTTCTCAAAAACGGCAATTTTGAAACCTTGAACGCAGATGGCACGGGTCCTGCAGACTGGAATGGGTACAGAACGGGCTGGGCAAATAATATTTACCTGACCCATACAAAGGAAGATGTTTACGAAGGGGAATATGCTGTATCTGCAGTAAATACCGATTCTAAAGAAAATCCCTTTATCTCGCAGGTGGTTCCCGTAACACCAAACACAGAATATCAGATAAGCACAATGTTAAAGTCCAACATTCAAAATGTTTCCAAAGGCTATATAGCATTTAAACTTGAATTTTATACCGACATGGATACGGGAAAAGATACCTTCATCGTCGGTGCACGTACCGGCGCACAGGTAGGGACAGGGGGGATGTGGAAACCATATGCATTTAATTTCACAACACCGGCAGGCTGTGCCGCGGCAGTAGTATATTTGCGTCTGTATGATGTTGGAGACGTAGTATTTGACGATGCGATTTTATGTCAGACGGAAACGCCTGCCCGTCTTTCTGTTTCTACGAGAAACAGAGTGCATTACGATGACCAGTGGGGCACAGACCTGGCAACGCTGAAGCCGAATTTTCTTGCATATCCGGAACTTGCAAATTACACGTTCAATCTGCGGCTGAAGGATGGAGATGAAATTCTGTATGAAGGTCCGAAATCCACGCCTGTAAACGGTGTTGTTACCATGGAATATGACCGAAAGTATCTGACGAAAATGAAGCACATTTATGCCATTGAAGCCGTGGTATATAACGGCGACGGCAGCATACTGGAAACAGCTTCGCACAGAATTTTCACCTCTACCCGTCCTGAATACTTAACAAATGACGGCAGATGTGTCTTGGAGGGCGAAACGGGCAACTATGTGGTGGCATACAGATACAGAGATTACCATTTTCCCATAGGCATGCCTTACGGCATCAATGTCGCACAGATCAGTATGTCTTCTACTTATGTGGGTGATAAGCTTGTCGAATATGTGCGAGGACAGCTTGATAAGGCACAGGCGGCAGGTGTCAAGTGTCTTGTGTGTCTTTACAATCACGGATTTCCTGCAGGAAATCCCCAAAATATTGAAAATACCAGAATGATTGTAGAAGCGCTGAAAGACCATCCGGCAGTATTTGCATGGTCCATCATGGATGAACCGTTTACGGCGAATGTAAATCCCCACGAGGATTTGTTTGACGGGTATGTGCTGGTTCGCAGTATTGACGATAAACATCCTGTTGTCGTGAACGAAGCAACCGACGTGCATCAGCGCGATGCGAGTCTTTACTGTGATATGCTCAGTATTGACCCATATCCCTCGAACCATGATAAGCCGGAAATTTTTCCGGCAACACGCATGAAAATGGCTTTGGAAGCCGTAGAATACGATAAACCCATCCTATGTGTTTTACAGGCAATTTATTACGGGGACTATTTCCCAAATCATGATGAGATGCGGAATATGCTGTATCAGGCAATTACCGCTGGGGCTTCTGCGGTAGGGCTTTTCAAATTCGATGATCCCTATGTGAAGGATGATGTCAAGCAAGACTTGCATGAAACAACGCTCTGGCCAACGCTGACGGAATTTGGCGAAATGGAACTCGATATGGCATTTGATACCTTTCTGCATGGAAAGAATCCCATTTTCATAGATATCCGCAAGGATGAATACTGGGCAATCGGATGGCTTTGCGACGGCGTGCCGTATGTTGTTCTCTTAAACCGCAC